>JBDNFQ010000423.1:0-2279 GCA_041689715.1 Bacteroidia bacterium | reverse complement strand
GTGACGAATACGTATTTTGTGTCCATAAATATTTAGTTTTTTGCTGTCCAAAAAAGGAAAAAGCTGCTAGGTGTTAGCAAAATACTCTCCGTTTGTGTACGGTGGTCAAAAGTAGGCTAAACTGAAGGGTAAAACATGAATCCTTAATTCTTGGATTTCAATATCTTTTCAACAGCTGCTAAATCCTCTGGAGTATCTACGCCTATAAGTATGTTTTCGGTAACAATGGCTGATACCACGATATGGTTTTGTATCCAGCGAAGTTGCTCTAACCGTTCTACTTCTTCTAATAGTGATGCATCTAAATTTTTAATTTCTTCAAAAGCAGTGGCAGTAAAACCATAGATACCAATGTGCTTGAATGCTACCTCAGGTCTAAACTCATCCATATGAGGGATTGGGCTACGACTAAAGTAGCACACATCGCAGAAACCTTCGTCAAAAGAAGTAGGGACTGCCTTTACAATATTTGTATTCTTATAATCTGATTCATTATCAATAGGTTGTATAAAGGTGAGTACGTCTACGTCTTCCTCTTCGAATAAATCTAGCATTCGATTGATATCGCCAGCGGAAATAAGCGGTTCGTCACCTTGTATATTGATAATAACGTCGTACTCAGTGCCATCAGAGCTTAGAATCTCCATGGCTTCCTCACATCTTTCGGTACCGTTTTGTGGTTCGTCTGAAGTAAGTATAGCCTGCCCATCAAAGGCTTCTACAGCATTGATAATCTCTTGACTATCAGTGATTATAAAAACATCAGTGGCATCACTTTTTTCTGCCGCTTCGTACACCCACTGTATCATTGGCGTGCCAAGAATGTTGACTAAAGGTTTGTTTGGGAAACGGGTAGATTTTAGTCTACAAGGAATTAGTATGACGCTTTTCATGGTTGTTTGATTAGTTAATTTGGTGATTTGTCATTTAAGCAGTTGTCCAATTTTCGGTATAATTTACTAAAGCGAATCACTCCCGCCGAAGGTCGGACAAGTTGAACAGATAAAACGTTTGAGTACGGTATTCACTCAAAATCTAAACTTCTCTATTTACATCCCACTGCTCAAGGTAGTCTGCCACTCGGCGTACGAACATCCCTCCAAGAGCTCCGTCTACAACGCGGTGATCGTATGAGTGCGATAGGAACATTTTATGTCTGATCCCGATTAGATCACCGTGCTCAGTTTCTATAACTGCAGGCTTCTTCACGATAGCACCCATTGCCATAATTGCAACTTGTGGTTGATTTATGATAGGAGTTCCTAGTATATTTCCAAATGTACCCACGTTAGTTACCGTATACGTACCACCTTGTATTTCATCTGGCTTTAGTTTATTATTTCTAGCTCTATTAGCTAAGTCATTTACAGTTTTAGCAAGACCCGTAAGATTCATAAAGTCTGCATTCTTAATTACGGGAACAATTAGATTTCCGCTAGGAAGAGCCGCAGCCATTCCTACATTGATGTTCTTATGCTTTATAATGGTATCTCCGCTTACGGATATATTTATCATTGGGAAATCCTTGATAGCCTTTGTTATGGCTTCTATGAAAATAGGAGTGAAGGTGAAGTTTTCGCCTTCTCTCGCCTTGAAACCATCTTTTATCTTATTTCTCCAGTTTACAAGATTAGTCACATCTGCTTCTACAAATGAGGTAACGTGAGGAGAAGTATGCTTGCTCATCACCATATGATCTGCGATAAGCTTACGCATTCGGTCCATTTCTATAATTTCATCACCAGGGTTTAGGCTGATAGCCGGAGCAGAACGAAGAACGATCTTAGTTTCTTCAATTTTTGAAGGTGCACTATGTTCTTTGGAAGAATGTTCTGGCGTATTGTTTAATACTGGGGAACCCTTTCCTCCACTTTTTACAAAAGCTAAAATATCTCTTTTAGTAACTCTTCCTTCTTGTCCTGTACCAGGTATAGTTTCTAGCTGCTGCATAGAGATCTGCTCTGTGCGAGCTATATTCATTACTAGAGGCGAGTAAAATCTATTGGCTTCATCATTGCTAAGTGCGGGTGCAGATACTCCCTGAGCTCGGGCTATCGTATTCTCTATAGCAGCTATAGCTGGCTTATCAGCTTCAGGAGCTTTTTTAACCTCGGCTGACACGTCTTCTACCAAAGCAGCACTTCCGTTAGCACTTATGATAGCTATGGCTTGACCCACAGCGACTACATCTCCTTCATTATATAGCTTTTTCACTAAAATACCAGCTTCCATACTTGGTACTTCGCTATCTACCTTATCTGTTGCTATTTCCAGCACAG
>JBDNFQ010000422.1:0-1792 GCA_041689715.1 Bacteroidia bacterium | reverse complement strand
TCCCTTCCATTACGGTAATCTGCTGAGCAGACGGATTGTACATCTTGCCTCTCCTGCAAAACAGGAATAATAGAAGGCAAGCTACAGTCGAACTTTTTACCTGTTTCTACTCCCTTCTCAGATACGAAGAAAAACGAATAGTGTTGGTCTAATTCGTGAGAATGGTGTTCTATAAATATTGAAAGAAAACCACTTTCTTTCTCTTGGTCGGAATCGTGATCGTGATTATGAGAATGGTTTGATACATGCTCGTGCTCTATAGATACAGAGTGTGAGTCTTCAGAACTATGTGTATGATGAGAATGCGGAACAACACCATGCAGCAGAGTATATAAAAATACTGCCAAAAGCATCAATGATGGTATTCTAATCCTATATGATCTTTGTTCCAATGGCACAAAGCTAATGCTTTAAATAATTAGATAAAAGAATAGAAAAACACTCAGTCCTCTTTTTATATTACCAGCCTCTTCATAGATTAATACTCAGCAAATATCTTGGCACTAATATCTGCTTTATCAAGTCGATTTTAAACTACTAACAAGCTAAATCATAACATACCAATAAATATCATAAAGCGTTATACATTTGCAATCCAATGAAAAAGCTCTTAGCTATCATAGTTTCCTTTCTATTCTTGCTTCCCTCTGTAGGGTTGCATATAGACCTGAAGCATTGTTGTGGCGGAGTAGAGACCATTGGTATTAGTCACCAAGCGACTGTAGCCGTGTCAGATTGCTGTGATATGCAAAAGACTTCGTCTTGCGAAAGCACTTTAGAACTAATAGTGCCACAACACATAGTAGACATCTATATAGTTAACTCTTTAGAGATACCCTCACTTACTACTCTCCACTTACCTTTCCAAACGTTCATACCTGTGGCCGTTTCGCTGCATATCAGCGAATCCCACTTTAGGGAGACCAGTCCAGAGCCACCATCTCAGGCTCTACTCCAAGTGTTTTTATGTTAGGATTTTAAGAAACTCGTGAACTCGATAATCTTAAATTTTAACACTTAATAAAAACACAAAATAATGAAAAACATATTCGCACTAATTGCCATGCTAAGTATATGCATGTACGCAAGTGCACAAAACGAACACGCCGAGATAAAGGGGAAAGTACTCTTTAGCAGTGGTGCAGAAACCACTCCCTTAGCGGGAGCATTTATACACTGGAAAGGAAAACCAGCTGGAGTATTCACTAATAACAAAGGCGAATTCATCATAGAATACTCTCTTGATTCTCCAGTTCTCATAGCTTCGTTTGCAGCGTATACCACAGATACACAATATGCCAGTAAAGAAGATTCCCTATACACATTCACACTAAAAGAGCAAAATGAACTAGGTACAGCCGTAGTACTCGCTAAAAGAATCACTTATGGCTTAAGTAGACTAAGTCCACGAACCACTATACTGCTCGGTGAGCGTGAATTTCAAAAGGCAGCTTGCTGCAACTTGTCTGAAAGTTTTGAAAATGCTCCAGCTATAGATGTAAGCTTCAGCGATGCTGTGACAGGTACTAAGCAGATCAAGATGCTAGGACTAGACGGGTTTTATACGCTCATAGGCCGAGAGTATATGCCGAGTGTACGTACGACTAACTCCTACTACGGCCTCAGTCATATCCCCGCTGCATGGGTAGACGCTATACAGATTACCAAAGGTGCAGGTAGCGTAGTAAATGGATACGAGAGTATCGCTGGACAAATTAATATTGAGTTAAAAAAACCATTTGGCAAAGAGAAGTTTCTCCTCGATCAGTTTGTAGGAGGTGGCGGAAGAGTA
>JBDNFQ010000421.1:0-2501 GCA_041689715.1 Bacteroidia bacterium | reverse complement strand
TAATAATAAAAGACCACACGATGCACTTGGAGGTATACCTCCAATTTTATACGCCAAAAATCATCTAGGGGTACCCCTAGATGATTTTTGAATAACTTTGTTATTCAATTAATAAAAGGTACTAAACAAGGGAAGCCTACACTTCTTTTAAGACACCAAATGAATCCAATGTGGTTTCGGATAATCCTAACGTGCCCATTATTGTATGAACCCCTTCTAGTCTTTCTAAGAACTCTCCTCTAATAACAATACTTTTCTTAATCTGGTTGTCAGTAATCTGAGTTTTTAAATCATCCTTTGAAAATATATTGATTGATTCATACATTACTCAAAGATATGAGAAAAGCAATGTAAGGGTACAATCCGGATCGAATTTCTTGGTTTAGTTTAGATGTTATAAAGATGTAATCCCTTCGGGATTAGAAAGGCACAAAAACCCTACCCTTTCTCCGCCACCAAATAATCTGCAAAACCATAAAACACTCTTGCGACTGAACCCATCGGGTTCTAATATTTGTAGAAATCATGCAAAGCAACCGTGCTATCCGCCGCGGCGGATCGAATTTTGCTGTAATTACATCTTATATTCTATAAAGATGTAATCCCTTAGGGATTAGAAAGGCACAAAAAGACTACTTCTTCTCCGCCACCAAGTAATCTGCAAAACCATAAAACACTCTTACAAATGAACCCATCGGGTTCTAATATTTATAAATCATAAAAAGTAACGTAATGGTGCGACCCTGAAAGGGTCGAATTTTGCTGTAATTACATCTTATATTCTATAAATATGTAATCCCTTAGGGATTATAACGACACAAGAAGTCCTACCCTTTCTCCGCCACCAAGTAATCTGCAAAACCATACCAGTCCCAGTATACACCACCACGCACATAGCCTTTGGTGATGAGTTGTAGTGGTATTTTAATTGGCATTAGAGCAATGTTGATCCAGCTTCGATTTTTGCCAGCCATTTTCACCTTGAAACCTTCATTCATAAAGATATTGGCCACTTCTTTGATAGACCAGATACGCACGTGGGTATCATCGTCGAAAAAGTTGAGTGTCTCTTTCTTGCTTGGGAAACTTGCACTTGCCTCACACGGGAACTCAATATAGAATAATCCTCCTTTTTTTAGCTTTTTCAAGAGCAACGGAAGCACCTTATCTCCATTGTATAAATGCTCTATAACGTGACTCATAATGATAATATCGTACGTATCGTCCGGTATCTTGCTATAGTCTAGCTCTGTGAGATCTAGTTGAAAAAACTCGTCCATATTCTGAACGTCTTCTTCTGTATTGTCATAGCTTACATCTCTATCTACACCAGTATAGTGGCAGTTTGGCAACCACTTTTTGGTAATCGTACTCGAGTGACTACCAGAGCCTACGTCTAGTATCTTAAGGTCTTTTTTGTCGGTGTATTTACCGAGTGTCTTTAGCCTAAATGGCTTTAGCTTAGTACTCATGGATTAAAATCCAAGTTCCATATCACCACACATATCTGCTGGCACTACCCACTTATCAAATTCTTCTGCAGTAAGGTAGCCTAGCTCCACTCCTGCTGCTTTTAGCGTAGAGTTATCAGTGTATGCCTTCTTGGCTATTTTAGCAGCTTTGTCATAGCCTATGTGCGTATTAAGAGCAGTTACTAGCATGAGTGAGTTGTCTAGTTTATTCTTTATCTCCGCAAGGTTTGGTTCTATGCCTACCACGCAGTTATCATTAAAAGAAAGACACGCTTGACCGAGTATTCTGGCAGATTGTAGCAGGTTAGCTGCTATGAGTGGTTTGTATACATTCAGCTCAAAATGGCCATTGCTGCCCCCTATAGTTACCGCTACATCATTACCCATTACCTGAGCACATACCATGGTAAGTGCCTCGCACTGTGTAGGATTTACTTTGCCTGGCATTATAGATGACCCTGGCTCATTACTTGGGATAGTAATCTCTCCTATACCGCTTCTAGGTCCTGAGCTTAGCATACGAATGTCGTTGCCTATTTTCATACAGCTCACTGCTGCACGTTTTAAAGCTCCGTGTAGCTCTACCATAGCATCGTGTGCTGCTAGTGCTTCAAATTTATTTTCCGCAGTGCGGAAAGGCATTGCCATTTCTCTTGAAATTTTGTCAGCTACCATCACATCATACCCTTTTGGAGTATTGAGTCCGGTACCTACTGCAGTACCTCCCAGAGCTATCTCTTGTGCTCCTACCATAGCATTTTCTATAGCGAGTATGCTCATTTCTAGTTGTCTTCTGTATCCAGAAAACTCTTGACCTAAAGTGAGCGGCGTAGCATCCATAAAATGCGTACGTCCTATTTTTACGATATCCTTAAACTCACGTGCTTTTTTCTTGAAAGTATCTTTCAACACTTGTAAGCCTGGTATAGCAAAATCTATCATCTGCTTGTATACCGCTATACTCATAGCAGTAGGGAAAGTGTCATTGCTACTCTGGGACTTATTTACATCATCATTTGGATGAAGCAC
>JBDNFQ010000420.1:0-4939 GCA_041689715.1 Bacteroidia bacterium | reverse complement strand
CTACTAATAGCACCACTAGCCAATGGCAATTTTCTAGCTACCTACCAAGACTACTACCATAAACCATACAAAGCTCCACGAGGTACTAATAGATGGCCAGAACCAAATGAGAGTCTCACCACCCAGTTTATAGAATTTAATGCTTCTGGGGTGATTCTAAGAGAGTGGAATCTAAAAAGTACGCTAAAAGACATATTTTTTTATGAACCTCAGCCCAATTTTTTAAAACATCTCATTGTAAGTAATGATAGCTCAATTCTAATTACAGGTGGCACTAGTAATGTAGGCAAATATGGCACAGACTTAGGATTTTTGCTAAAAATAGATAAAAAGGGTAAGTACCAATGGTATAGGCAATATGAAATAAATATAGCCAAGCCAAACAGCTCTGGCAAACAAGAACTCTACCTCAACGGCGTAACTGAGCTAAGTAACGGCAACTACGCCCTAGCAGGCGAGTACCGCAGTGATCCTAGCGATAGTTTCCCTACAGGTACACAACAAGGTATAGTACTCTTTGTAGATAGTTTTGGCTGCTTAGAGCCTGGCTGCCAGGCTAATGATAATGTAGGCATAGAAAACCCGAGAGATAGTCATCCCCAGCAGAGTGGAAGAATAGACTTCACCGTATATCCAAATCCTAGTAATGGTGTGATACACATTACTAATTCCAAATCACAAGCACCAAAAAACATAGCAATATACGACGTACAAGGTAGGTCAGCCAACTTTGTGCAACACGGCACAAGTTTTACCCTAGACTACCCTGCGGGTATCTACTATATAAAGATACTAAAGAAAGATGGCTATACAGAAATACATAAATTTGTAATAGAATGAGGACCTCTTACTTTGTTGTCTTAGGAGTTTAGGGGGGAACAGACTAGATAGATTGAAGTAGTTTGCAGCTATTTACACACCCAAAAAACATACGAAATCAAAGATTTCTTGTTTTTCTCTCCTCTCAAAGCGGGGATTTTGCTGTTGTAGGATTTTGCAAAGCAAAATCTTTACTAGACTCGAACAATCCCCTCTAGAGAGGGGATTTTAGCTCTAAATCTATGATTTAGCCTAGCTAAAAGGGGTGTGTAAAACACCCGACAGCTCCCCTTGCTTAAAAAGCAAACAATACATCTCCATTAGAAACCAAGAGCTCAGTTCCTAACCAAACTTCCCATCTTTCTTGTCTTCCAAAAACTGCTTACGACGTAACATTATATATCTGGCAGTAGCAAACAATGCCAACATACAGAATAAGTAACCCGTAGTAGTATTAGCACTAGGAGTTGTAAATGTCATATATGCTTCGAATAGAGACACCGCTCCTATCAGCAACCAGATGATTTGTAATATGCGTGGCAATTTTTTCACTTTACAAGTATAGAATAAATGAATGAATAATGAAATCTAAGGATTAGACAAAGTAAGTTCTGTTACTCCTCCGTATCTATTTCCTCATCTAGATACACTATCCCTGTTACTTTTTTAAACTTATAGTTGAGAAATGATTCGTCACTCTCAAAACCTTCAGCTTTGATTATTTTTTCGTTTCGGATTCGAACTCGTACAGGTCTATCAGAAGTTACGGTTCGTTTTTTCTTATCCCAGATAAGCTCATCAGTCGTTATTTCCTCATCATTTCTATTGAGCACTACTACGCTATCTCGTATTTCTATGCGATCCTCTTTTTCATAGTGCATGGCATACTTAGCATCTAGCACACTCGAGGTATCACCTATATCGTCAAAGAAAACAGCGTGTACCCCTTCAGGCATTTCTAGTCTTGGATTTTCCTTATCTGGAAATCGTTTCATAAGCGGAGCAGCTATAGTAGCTCGCAGTATTGCGGAGTCTGTATAGGTAATAGTCACATCTTGGGCTATCTCTACCGTGAGGCTATCTCGTATAGCGTTACGCTCAGACATATCTGCTATCTCATCCGTGTCATTACCACACGAAAACAAAAAAGCGGCCATACTGAGTATAGCCGCTTTTTGTATATTTGGTATCCAGTTCATTACTATTGGATTATGATTGTACTTATCCGCCTACTCTTACTGTGGTAGACTCGCCTATCCAGCAACCTACTCTGTAAGGATCCCCTGCATTTATTCCTTTAAAAAAAGCTTCCTCCTTGTTTGGGAAGTATGCAGTCCACTTGTTTATCTTGCCTTGAGCATCATCAGCTACACTTCCATCTACGCTCTTTGCTTTAGCATATTTATCTACAGCTACTAGATACACTCCTCCTCTGCCCAGGTCTCCTGTACCACAGCTAGTTGCACTGGCTGCGTACGCATCACCTATTAAGATATATGCTTCACCACTATTCGGGTTTATAGCAAGTGCTTTTCTAGCATAGTCTCTCACAGTAGCATACTGGCCATTATTCTTTGCTGTCTTTGCTAGCTTTATCCAAATGTCATACTTCGCATTATCATCAGGAGCTAGGTCTGCAGCTTTAGTATAGTACATTACTGCCTTAGTATCGTCCCCTTGCTTACCAAATGCTTTAGCTAGAGAAAGGGCTGCATCACTGCTTGGTTCTAAACCAAATAGTGCCTCAGAACATTTCAAGTAAAATGGTTTGCCGTCGCATCCACCTCTATCGAGCAACTTTACTGTAGCTTTTAACCAAGCTACGCTAGTTTTATTAGCAGCATACGCTGGTTCTTTTATATCTCTAAGCTGGTCACAGTCCAAGTACGGTTTCATCATACCTATAATACCATCCTGAGTTTTTATCCATTTTAGACCCATAGCAGAGTCCTTAGCACTAAGTCCAAGAGCAGTATACTTGGCTATGTTAGCATCTATAATAGGTGTTACCATATCTAGTATCATAAACAAGCTATCCATAGAAAGCTTCTCTTTTTTCAACTCTTTGATACCTGCATAGATATAATCTTGAGGTATATCATAAGCGGTTTTATCCCCTTGCAAAGTAACAGACTTATTAAAAACTTCCAAAGCTTCTGCTCTACGAGATGGGGCTAACTTAGCCATGTCATCTGCTTTTTTGCCTAGTACGTAACCTTCGCTTCCAAAGAAGGCTATTCGCATGTCGTGTACCAAAAGTAATGTATCTACTAACCCGTTAAATCTTGATTTATACGCATCTTCACGTAACACTTTTTTAATAATGTATGGCCCAGTGAAAGTAATACGCTTCTGAATGCACGGTGCATTCTCAAATAGATACTTCCAATACGGGAAAGACTCTACGTATTTTTTCTCTTGGTAGTATTGATTGAACAGAGATAGTTGCTTAGCCGTTTCTACACTATCTTTTCCCCACTTGTTATCACATGCAGAGTTATCTATTCCATCTTCTCCATCATCATCATTTTCTTCGTCTTGTGCGAATGCTGTGATTCCCACAAATGCCATTAGCATAAATAATAAATACTTCTTCATTTTATTCTTCGTTATCGATATTGCCTTTTTGTAAACCATTTGTCATTTAAATTTAATCCTACTCTTATATTTATATACTCTTCTTGGATGAGTCCGTTAATTGTTTGCCCCCGTTTTACGTATTCGGCTGTAAGATTTATCATACTTACTACCGCTACTTTCTCTTCTTCTAATCTAACAGATTTTACAATCGGCAAACCCAATCCAAAACTAATGCCAAGTTCTTGGATAGGCTCTGTCTCAAAGTTGTAATATAAATTTTCTAACCTGAATCCTGCACTGTATCTCACCTTCTTAAAGAAGCCCCCGGCTAGATCATATGATGGCTTTGGCACTATAGTAAAACCTGCACTATATCTTGTATTATTAAAATATTTAGTCTGTGTTCCAGAGGAAACACTAGACCAGAAATTTTGTTCTATCTCGGCAGACAGGCTCCATTTCTTGCCTCTACTAAGCGTATAACCTAGCGTAAAACCTGCAGGTTTAGTCAAAGTCTCTTTAAGATTATCTCTTATCATTAAAGAGTCAATGAAACCATCTCTTCCTTGCTCAAATTGAGTCCCAAAAAAGGATTGACTATACCGGTATCCCGTACCTCTAAGACTAGATCTTGTATGAAATACACCGCCAAAAGTATGCTTGAACACACTGCCTTTTTCTTTACTAGAACGTACAGTATCATAGACAGAATATTGTACACCTAAATCTAAATCTACTCCTCGGTAGCTATAGTCGGTCTCGTCACTATAGCTAAATACGTTATTGGTTAATGGATAGATTTTAGCTTTCAGCTTTTGAATGTTGCCGAAATTATAATTCACATTAGCTCCTATGTTCAGATTTTCTAAAATTTCTATTCCGTAACCTACATATACCCTATTTATACCGCCGTCTCCTTTAAAGAAACTATAATTTATGGGCGTTTCTGAATTAGCAGTATTTTTAATTTCATAGCCTATGTCACTATATTGATCCGTACCAAAGCTAGCCGACATTTTCTTCTTGGTCTCAAATGGAAACGCCATTGCAAAATGATTAAAGTTCCCCGAGCGTGTATTAGCAGATTGGCTTGCATTAGATAAAGTACCAAGGCTCATATTCGCTCCAACATCATATACAGTAAAGCGTAGACTAGCAAAACTTGCTGGATTTGCCGGATTAAAAGAATTATCGCTTTGCTGCGAGATGGCAGCTCCACCTATAGCCGTATGCTGTGCAAAACCTCTATATTTCAATTCGCCAAGGCCGGCAAGACTGTATGGAGAGCTTGTCCCTGTTTGTGCAGCAGACGAAAGCGAGACTAACATCAGTAATGTGGTCCAACAATTTTTATTTTTTAGCATTGTACTGTATTATGTGATTCAGTCCTTCGAGCACCAATTTTTGGCGTGCGAATATCTTATTTTTAACTTCTTTACCAAAATGTATGTTCACACTACTACAATCAACGACATGTAGGTCTTCATGTAATGTGTTCATTTGATTAATGTACCCATTTATCTCATAAGTGATTCCTTGG
>JBDNFQ010000419.1:0-4882 GCA_041689715.1 Bacteroidia bacterium | reverse complement strand
GTTTAACGCATCATAAATACCTGTATCCTTTTCTGAAATTACTTTGATACTATGGGAATAGGAGCTTACAATATCCAGCGTTTTATCCGTAGAGAGTCCGTCTACTATAATATGCTCTAAGTGTACTCCAACTTGATTTGCCACACTTTGCATGCTGGCAGCAATGGTTTTTTCGTTGTTATAACACGCAGTTATAATGGAAATTTTCACTCTTTATCGAATTAACACAAAGTTCCCTAAAACAAGCACATCCATATCTGTACGAGCAAAGCAGTCATACGCGTGCTTTGGTGTATTCACAATTGGTTCATTCTCATTAAACGAGGTATTTAAAAGAATTGGAATTCCTGATAAGGTACTAAACTTCTTTATCAGTTTATAATACCGGTCATTGTCTTTTTCTGTCACTGTTTGTAGGCGGCCTGAGCCATCCACGTGGGTTACCGCAGGAATGACACCCCTTTTCTCTTTCTTTACTTGATACACCTTTTCCATAAAAGGAACATCGTCTACTACCTCAAAGTAGTCGCCAGTGGCTTCTTTAAGTATGGACGGAGCAAAAGGTCTGAAACTTTCTCTTCGCTTTATTTTTGAATTGAGTAACTCTTTCGCATCATTTCTACTAGGATCTACAAGAATAGAGCGATTTCCTAAGGCTCTTGGACCAAATTCTGCTCTCCCCTGAAACCAACCAATTACTTTTCCTTGGTGTAACAAACCAGCTACCTGGTCAATTAAATCAGCTTCATTTTCAATGAAATTATACGCTACTCCTTCCTCGTCTAAATAGATTTTTATTTCCTCATTACTAAATTGTGCTCCTGTATACGGTTGTATTTTAAAAGGAAGTCTATCGTTATTTAAATTGTGATGATAATGGTACAAGGCAGATCCTACCGATGTGCCTGCATCGTGACCTGCAGGAGGTACAAATAAGTTTTCGAAGGAAGTATTTGCCAGTAATTTCCCATTTGCAACTGAGTTTTGGGCAACACCACCTGTAATGCAAAGATTTTTAAGACCTGTTTTATTAAACAAATCTTCAGCCATAAAAAATATAATTTCTTCGGTTACTCGTTGTACGCTACTTGCCAAATCTCTATGATACTGGGTTAGCTCTTCGTCTTTGCCTCTAGCTGGCCCAAATTGATCGATAAAGGCAGCACTGAAAATTTGGCCTACTTCTGGAGAACCACTTTCCCAACTCATAGCAACACCTTCTTTAAAATGTTTAAAATATTTTGGGTTTAAGGTAAATTGTCCGTTCTCTTTTTTTGATATAACATCCCACACTTTGTCTGTATACTTGGCTTCTCCATAAGGAGATAAGCCCATTACTTTGTACTCGTCTCCGTAATGCGGAAAACCAAGATACTGTGTAAATGAGGTATAGAATATGCCAATAGAATGAGGATAGCTAACACTGTCTAAAACCTCTATTTTGTTTCCTCTCCCAACACCCCGCATGGTAGAACTGAAATCTCCCATTCCATCTATAGATAAAATTGCAGATTCTTCGAATGGAGAAACATGAAAAGAGGAAGCCATATGGCTTCTATGGTGCTCTATAAACTTAACCTCTGCTTTTAAGCTTTTTGAATCTAACCCAAAAGCATTTGCAATATCCTTTTTAATTCCTGTAATTTTTAAAGAATTAGCCCCTCTATCTTTTACAGCCTTTAGGCTTATACCCTTTTTTAGTGTTTGAAGTATTTTTTTTCCAATCTTTGCCTTGGGGTCTCTACTCACTGTAATCACATCCACATCATTCAATGATATTCCTGCTTCGCTCAGGCAAAATTGAATGGCTTCAATAGGCAGTCCTGCCCAATGTTTGATTCTCTTTATTCGTTCTTCTTCCGTAGCAGCTAGTAGCTCTCCATTTTTATGAATACTTGCTGAAGAATCTCCGTGGTATGCGTTTAGTCCTAAAATGTACATTTTTTAAATTTTATCGTAAATTTTTATTATTTGTTTTTTAAAGACTTCAAAAGTATACTTCTCTGAAAGATTCCCCGATTGAAGCTTTCTGTAGTCTAAGAGTTCTTTGTTTGTAAGCAATAATTTAATTTCTCTTGTGAGCTGAGTTATATTCCCAGGTTCAATAAGATTGCAAATTTCCCCCAGTTGCTCATTATTTGCACCTACATTAGTTGTTATGATTGCATTGCCATAAGACAAGGCTTCCAGTATAGCTAGGGGAAAACCCTCCGCATAACTGGGTAAAATTAGGATGTCAGAGGATTCAAATAATTGCCATTTATCTTTACCTGAGACATACCCTTTTAACCTGATCCTATCCGAGAGATTGAACTCTATTAAAGTGGACAAGAAAATATCTTTAAATTCTTCCTCCATAAATTCACCTGCTACATCCATAGTCCAATTCAGATGTATAAGACTCCGAAGACTTTTCAATAGATCCAGTATTCCTTTCCTTTCATCTAAAGTTCCAATGAACAATAAGGTAGTCGATTCCTTTGGTTTCACAATCTCTTGCAACTTCGAACCTTTAGCATAAAAATTCATAACCACTTCTATTTTATGACTAGGAATACCTAATGAGATTAGCTTTTCTTTCAGGTTTTCACTTAAGATAATTACCTTATCAATAGTACGATTAATTAAAAAAGTCGCTATTTTTAGTGTCCACTTTTTGCTTGTTAAATTAGCCTCTACATAATTAGGATGTAAAATTATCTTAGTTCCTAAAACTGTTTTAAATATCCATCCTGAAAAAGCATCCTTTATTAAGGCTAAGCCTGTAGATGTATGAATATGTACAATAGGTATATCGTCCTCTTTAATTTTACGGTAAGCGGACCTTAGAAATTTTATGTAATTTTTTAAATTAACAAATTTTAATTTTCCTGCACTATTATTACTTCTTGGAATAATGCAGGTATTTATAAAATGGAGGTCTATTCCTTCAGACTTAAATTCCGATTTTTTTGCTAAAATATTTTCTACAAAAACACTAATACCACCCTTATATCTCGTAAATGGCATAGGTGCTACTATTCCAACCTTTTTATTAACGGTAAATAAAGATTGATAACCAGCTAGATAATTTTGCTTGCTAAAATAATCTAAGGCAAATTCATTGGCATTTTGAGACCATTTATGATACTCAGAATCCTGCATTCTAGCAAAAAATTCAATGGCCTCCACAAATTTTTGAGGCTGATTCAACGGAATGTCAAAGCCAATTTTCTTCTCCTCTAACTCTCTCCATGGTGTTTGGTCAGAAATAATAACTGGCAACCCATTGGTAAATGCTTCAAAAATAGAGTGCCCAAAGTTTTCACCTAAGGTTGGAAGGATGTAGACGTGATGATGGGTTAGTTCTTTCATTAAAAGAGCATGTTCTATACTGCCTAAATAACGTACTTTTATGTTTTGCGGCAGTTTTTCAATGCGATCCTTGCATTTTTCCCAGTATCGCTCACCCTCAATTACACCTATAATACAAAGCTCTATTGGCTCTTTTACTTTTTGCAAAGCACCTACTACTTGCAATAGGTTTTTTATAGGATGTACTCTGGCGGCATATACTAATCGAAGTATATTGTTCTTTTCATTGTTTTTTCTTTCCTTATTTATGAAAGGAACATTGGATAATACTTGTGTCTTGGTTTTTTTGCCAAACTCTCTTATTACTTCGGCTTGCTCACTTTCTGTTGTACAATGAAAAACGAATTGCTTATGCCCACCTAATAATTTGAGCAAGTAGATATATATACGTTTTTTACTTTTTTTTCTGCTAAAAGCGGATTCTTTCAACATTCCTCTTACCGACAGCACTCTCTTTTTTCTTCTAGCAGTGACTAAAAGAAGCAATACAATTTTGGCAAAATAAGTATTGAATAATCCGTTGAAAAAAAATACGCTTGGATTAACCTCCTTTACTATGGAGCGGATTGAGCGTAAAGTTAGATGTTCATTATCTAAATAGATAATGCGTATTCCTTGGCCATCTACAAATTTGTTTTTGGCATTTTCAGGTAGCCTTAATTCTTCATTTAGATCTCGGGTAGAAGTCACTACATAAATTTCAAATGTATCTCGTAACAAAAAGCACAATTGAGCTATAGACTGTACAGGTCCCCCGACTTTGTATGCTGGAGAAAACCAATCAGAAAAAATGAGAAGTTTCTGCTTCAAATGTTAAAACTGAAAATAAATAAATTGACTAATTGGTCTTAAAAAGACATAAACTAAAAATAACATTGTACTATAAACAAGTATTTCTCCTATAAAACGAACAGACATGCTTAATTTATTTTTTCTAGGCTTCCAATGAAAAGTATAATAAGCTAGAAGAAACCCTAAAAGCAATATTGCTGCAATTAGAAAGTAATTTTCACGCAAGGAGTAGAATGAGTAATTCTTGATATGAAACATTTTTTCATACAATTGAAAGGCATCAGATAAGCTTTCCGCTCTAAATGGTATCCATGAAAGCATAGTTATCGGTAATACGATAAACCAACCAACGTTCTCTCGTAGTCTCTTATTAACATATTTACTTTTCACTATAAATCTTTCACAAAATATAAAAAAAGAATGGTAGACTCCCCAAAAAACAAACGTCCAGTTTGCCCCATGCCATAAGCCCATTATAGCCCAAGTTAGAAATAGAGCCAAACTAGAATTTCTCTTTTTTTTGTTTTCAATAACCTCAATTCCACCTTCTGAAAGCGAATTTTTATTTATCACCTTTACTCCTAGAATAGGTAAATAAAGATAATCTCTAATCCAACTTGAGAGTGATATATGCCAACGCTTCCAAAAGTCTTTGAATGACCTAGCTATATAGGGGAAGTTGAAATTTTCTGGAAAATCGATACCCATGAGCTTAGCACACCCAATAGCTATATGT
>JBDNFQ010000418.1:0-2598 GCA_041689715.1 Bacteroidia bacterium | reverse complement strand
CATTCTACAGTACTGTAGGTAAAATAAGAGACCACCACCAAAAGGCTCTAGACAGGATAAAACTCTACCAAACTACAAAGGAGAACAGTATTCTGAATACAACCGAAGATGATTTTGATGATGATGAGATAGCGGATGAATTAGCAGAATTTACCTTAGGTAAGAAAAACCCAATCTCACTCACTGATATAGATGCTGCTGGCAAAATAGAGGAGTATAAAAAAGACCTAAAGGAAGACATATTATCACTAGATACCCTCTGTACCAATCTAGCCAAATTTGAGAAAAAGATAGCCACCGAAATCGAAAAACCTACCAATCACACTTCTGCAGATGATAAACTAGAAGTACTGATAGAGCAGATAAAAGCAAAACGGGCTACAGGTGCAAATGAGAACAATCAAAAAGTCATCATCTTCACCGTATATAAAGATACTGCTGATTATCTCTTTACACAGCTCAAAAATAGAGGCTTTGATAAACTCGCTATGGTATCAGGCTCAGGAGCTAAAACTTCTGACTCAGATGAAGATACCAAAAAATTCGAACCCATACTTGAACGATTTGCACCCTATACCAAGCTCTATAAAGAAAAGAAATGGGATGCCTATACAGGTGGAGATGACTACACCGAGTGGCTCACTTGGGCTAAAGACAATGCCACTGCAACATACGCTCAAATACAGAAACCTATAGATATACTCATAGCTACAGACGCTCTGAGCGAGGGACAAAACCTACAAGACGGTGATCTCGTGATAAACTACGACATACATTGGAATCCTGTTCGCATAATCCAACGTATGGGTCGTATAGATAGATTGGGCTCTCCCAATAGTGAGATTTTTGGCATAAACTTTTGGCCCTCCGATACTATCAACAATTACCTCAATCTGCAAGACCGCATAGAACAACGTATGACGGCTATGAAACTGGCAGGATCTGAGGTAGATGCACAGTTTTCTGATTCTTTTGAGCAAATGATAGATGACGAGACGCTGGATAAACGACTCAAAAATAAGATGCTCGAGCAGATGGAAACTACCTTCGATGATCTAGAAGGTGACGAGTCTTTTGGGTTTGACGATTTATCACTAGAGCGATACCGCCAAGACCTATACGAAGAATTCGAAAAAAACAAACAGGTATATCTTACTATGCCTAAAGGTGTGTACTCCGGATTCGTAGCCAAGGAAGAAGTGCCCAGAGAGCAAAGTATAGTCTCGCTGATGGGGTATCCCAGCAAGCCGAGCAAGTCACCCGATCATAGATATAAAACTTATGAGCTAGTGTATACAGACACCAAAGGTCAGTCACTGCTGCTCAATCAGAAAGAAGTACTGGAGTTTCTTCGCCTGCACAAGGGCGAAGAACGATATGTACCCGATGCTATAGACGCAGGTAAACCTGAGGCTATAGATAAACTGGCCAAAGCTCTAGCCATATGGCTAGATAAGCAAGCCGTGAGCATAGCGAAAAACGAAGACGGTACCGAAAAGAGAAAAGCAGGCAGTGCTGCGGTAGACCTATTGAATAAAATAGCCTCGGGTAGTAAGTCTGCTACACGAGAAATAAAACAAGGCAAAGTGACCGATAGGTACAAACCAGAAAACTACGATCTCCTAGCTTGGATGCTGGTCAGTGATAATTAACGAAAAAAATGGATAATTTCACTCAACTGACTAAAAGCATAAAGGATACGCACAGTGTGCTGCAGCAGCAGGCATATAGTGCAGTCAATCAATCGCTTGCCATACGTAACTGGCTCATAGGTCTGTACATAGTGGAATATGAGCAAAAAGGAGAAGATAAAGCTACCTATGGTTCTAAGATGCTACAGGCACTGTCTCAAAGTCTAAAGGATGTAAAAGGACTAGACGAAAGGTCATTGAGAAGGTTTCGTCAGTTTTATCTCACCTACAATTATCTAGGAACTGTAGTAGCCGAAAAAGTAGAATTTCTAATTCGCGGGTCACTGACCCCCGAATTAGAAAACAGCTTATTTTTAACTAAAATCGCTCCTATTCTAGACTCCAATGCAAAACGGGGGACACTGTCCCCCAAAACGGAAAACGACAAAAATCAGTCATCAGAATCTACTAGTTCCAGTCCAGATACAATTCGGGGGACGGTGTCCCCCGAATTGCAACGAACTGATAATAAGGTGCCAGCTAAAACGATCATTGCTAAACTGGCCTACTCGCACTTAGAACTACTTTCTGGTATAGAAGACCCAATCAAACGGACTTTTTACGAAGTAGAATGCATAAAAGGAACCTGGAGCGTGCGTGAGCTCAAGCGGCAGACAAGCAGCCTATACTATGAGCGAAGCGGACTATCTGCTAAGCCAGAGAAGCTGAGTGAGCTTACTCAAGCCAAAACCCAAGCGGCCAATTCCAATGACTTTATCAAAAATATCTACGCCTTTGAATTTCTGAATATAGCCAATAGAGAAGCCATAGAAGAAAGCGACCTAGAGACCGCTCTGCTGGATAATCTGCACCAGTTTATCCTAGAGCTAGGCAACGGATTTTGCCTAGAGGCACGCCAAAAACGCATACTTATAGGAGATGCCTACTACTTCGTAGATCTCGTTTT
>JBDNFQ010000417.1:0-2601 GCA_041689715.1 Bacteroidia bacterium | reverse complement strand
TAACCAAATGGAAGCTGGCCAAAGAGATAGAATTGCAGACCTTGTATAAAGCTCGGGTTTTGGCTAAAGAGCTTGGGTTATCTATGAAATTAACCGATGTAGATTACCAGGGCGATAAATCTAAAGCCACATTCTATTATACAGCCAAAGGACGTGTAGATTTTCGGATATTAATTAAATACCTTTCCGAAGCCTTTCATGTACGGATAGAGATGCGTCAAATTAGCATGCGGGAGGAAGCAAATCGCATTGGGGATATTGGTCCTTGCGGAAACTTTTTGTGCTGCCATACTTGGTCTGCTAATTTTAAAAACGACTCCCCTTTTGCGACCCGTTATCAAAATATACCCAGGCAACAAGGCAATACATTCGTATGCTACATCAAAGATGAGAGGGATAATAAAGGTAAGATTAAATTGGATGGTATTAAGAATAAAGTGCAAGAAAATAACAAATCTATAGTTACCAAGGCCTTGTCATATGAAGACGTTGTTGGTCAGGATAGCATAACTCGTTTTGATACTAAGGATAATAAGCGTAAAAGAAATAATTATAAAAATAAGAAACGCAAACCCAAAGAATAAATATAATATATTAAAAAATAACCATGGCAGAATATAAAGTAAAGTTAAGTTGGGAAAACGAATCAGAAGATTTCTCATATAAAAAGTATGACCGTACTCATAGCTGGAAATTCGAAGGAGGTATTGTTGTTAAAGCATCCGCAGCTCCAGAATATCTTGGCAAAAAAGAATTTGTAAACCCTGAAGAAGCTTTTGCCGCCTCTTTGGCAAGTTGCCACATGCTCACCTTTCTTGCTATTGCATCAATTAAAAAATATACAATAGAAATTTATGAAGATACCGTAGTAGCGATATTAGAAAAAAATGAAAAATCAAGAATGGCTGTAACAAAACTTTATCTGAGACCAAAAGTGAATTTTAAAGGAGATAATATTCCGGATGAAACTATAATAAATGAAATGCACCAGCGTGCACATTCGGAATGTTTTATTGCAAACTCAGTTTTAACAGAGATAATTATTGAACCAGTGTTTTGATTAAATTTATTGAGGTCAATATATAAATACGTATTTTAGAGTCAATAAATGGGGTGTATAATGGACATATTTAAAGAGCATAATCTGCTAGAGTTTGCCGAACAATTCAACACAGATGAAAATTACAAAGAGTATCTAGCACAAATTAGGAGGCAAGAAGATTATTTTAGCCGTAAATATTCAAACAAGACTTGTCAAATACGTAAATGTTTTCATAGACCCAATAACTCCAATTTTACTATTCATCTTAAATCTTATTTTCGTGGCAATGCTTTGTATAGATAGTTACAGTCTTGAGCCTTATTTCAATCAAGCGGCAGAGGAATACTTCCTCAAAAATATTGATGACGATGTTTTCATGCTTTGGCGAAATAACAACGCCATAATCGTAGGTAAACATCAAAATACACTCGCCGAGATAAATGTAAATCATGTAGAACATCGTGGAATAAAAGTAGTGAGACGTCTTACCGGTGGCGGAGCTGTTTTTCACGATTTAGGAAACATCAACTATACCTTTATAATGGGCTACGGACAGGAAGGAGCTAAAGTAGATTTTAAAAAATACAATCAGCCTATTATTGATGTTTTGTCAGGCTTAGGAGTAAATGCTCATTTTTCTGGAAGAAACGATATCCTGATTGGTGACCAGAAATTTTCAGGTAATGCAGAACTTATCTATCATCAAAAACAAAGAGTGTTGCACCACGGTACTTTGCTGTATGCCTCAGAAATTCAAGATATATCAGACGCATTAAATGTAAATCCCTTAAAGTTTGAAGGGAAATCCCGAAAGTCTGTCAGAAGTAGGGTGACCAATATTTCTAGCCATTTAAAAGAGGATATCACCTTAGAACAGTTTCGCCAAAAGGTAATGAACCACATTACTGACACCTACCCTGATGCTACTCCTTACCAATTAACTGCAAAGGATACAGCCGCTATTCAAAAACTAGCAGATGAAAAGTACAGCTCCTGGTCATGGAACTATGGCCACTCTCCAAAGTATGGTTTAAAAAAAGGAGTAAAAACGGATGGTGGGCATATAGAGGTACACCTTAATGTACATAAAGGGATAATTACAGAACTCGACATCTTTGGTGATTTCTTCGTAAACAGAGACATAGACATCGTAAAACAAGCCTTAGTAGGTGTGGAGCACCGCAAAGAAAGCGTGTTAGCAAAACTCAAGGAAATCAAAAGTAGCGAGTACTTTAATAATATTTCCGAAGAAGAGCTGGTGGAGTCATTTTTTTAAACTCTAAGTATTACTTAACCCAGGGATTAGGTATATGACTTATACGGACGGAGTGATTAAAGACCGTGAGCGTATTTTGAGAAATATACATCAATTTTTAGGCATCAATGTAGCCTGTCCGCCTCTGGAGGAGAGTCATATTAGCTATGCCAAGCCTGCCTTACCGCAAGCAGGAATTTATTACTACCAAATTGGTAGTAATCCGTAGTAAATGTGGCTACCTAAAAAAAAGGGATGAAAAAGCAATCCTAAACGAGTTAGTAGAGAGCAAAGAATCATGCCT
>JBDNFQ010000416.1:0-2325 GCA_041689715.1 Bacteroidia bacterium | reverse complement strand
CTAGGCAAAAAGATGATGAATTTCATCACCAGTAAAGCTCACGAAATGAAACTCAATTCCATTCGGCTAACCGTGAATAAATACAACCATAACTCTATAGCATCTTATGAAAAGATGGGCTTTATCAAAAGACGCGAAGTCGTCTTTGATATAGGGTACGGATATATAATGGATGATTACGAGATGCTACTACAGCTCTAGTCTATAGTAATTCTAACAACACTACATTCTCAGAATGATGTGTCTGAGGAAACATATCTACCGCTCTACTTTTAGTCACTTTGTACTTACTAGACATCATTTCTAAATCACGAGCCTGTGTAGCTGGATTACAACTAACATAGACTATTTTAGCACAAGCTATTTCAAGTAAATAGTCTACCACTTTAGGGTGCATTCCACTTCTAGGTGGATCAGTAATAATAATATCTGGACTACCATGCAAGTTGTAAAAATCTGTATTGAATACATCTTTCATATCCCCTGCAAGAAAGGCGGTATTCTCTATTCCATTGAGCTTTGCATTTTCTTTGGCTGCTTCTATGGCCTCTTCTACTATCTCCACTCCTACTGCTTTCTGAGCCTTAGTAGCTGCTACACAAGTGATGGTACCTATACCGCAATACAAATCATACACTACATCTGTAGACTGTATATCTGCAAAGTCTAAAGCCACTTGATACAATGTTTCTGCTTGCACAGGATTAGTCTGAAAGAATGATTTTGGAGAAATATTAAAGGTCAACCCACTTAATTTCTCTTGTATATCAGTGCTTCCACTATAGGAAATAAACTCTTGATCAAATGTACTATCGTTCATCTTTTCATTGATACAATAGTTCAGTGCTTTAGGTTCAAACTTTTCTTTAATCGCTTTCAGTAGATCTTGAATTTTAGTCTCTTCGTTTTAGCAAAGATTACATTTATCATCCAGTCACCAGCTTTGGTATTTCTGAGCATCAGATTACGCATAAGCCCAGTGTGCTCTTTCAAATCATAGAAAGAATACTCATTTGCAATACAATATTCGAATACAAAGTTTCTAATTTCATTTCCTTTATCATCTTGCAGCCAGCATTTATTTACAGCTAACACTTTATCAAAACGACCCGGAGCATGAAAACCTAAGGCATTTGTATGTTCTAAATCTTCCAGCTTCTCATTATCATACAACCATCTCTTATTAGAAAAGGTGTATTCCATTTTGTTACGGTAGAATTGTTGCTTCTCAGCACCTATTATAGGCAAGGTTTCAGCTACTTCTATTTTCCCTATTCTAGTCAAGCAATCATATGTCCATTGCTCTTTCAATTTGGCTTGGCTTGGGTACTCTATATGCTGCCACTTGCAGCCTCCACACACCCCGTAATGCTCACAAAAAGGCTCTACTCTTAAATCCGATTCCTTGTGAATTTTAGTGATATTAGCAAGGCTAAACTTTTTCTTACGACCTACTATTTGAATGTTTACTAAATCTCCGGGGGCTCCGTATTTTACAAACACCACCTTTCCGTCTAACTTAGCTAAGGCATGTCCTTCGCCACCTGCAGCCAGCAGTTCTACATTTTCGAAATGTACTTGCTGATCTTTCTTTCTTCTACCCAATTTGTTTTTTTTGCTTATGGTGATTTTAGAATCACCTCTTTTTGATATCGTTCTACATTGTCAAAGATTTCATTTAAACCTTTAACATCTTTATAACCTGGTACCTGAAACATCTTTTTATCTTGTGGAACGAAAAAGAAAAAAGTAGGATATCCAGATGGTTTATTATTAGAAAGTGCCATTAGCAATTGCTGCCCAGTGAGAGAATCGCTTCCGGCCCAATATTTACCTGGCAACTCTGGATTAAATTTGATAGAGATATACTTCTCATTCATTCTATCCGCTATGGTGTCATTAGAAAAGGTTTTTTTGTCCATTACCTTGCACCAGCCACACCACTCTGTGTAGCAATCTATGATAGCAATTTTACCTTCTTTCTGTGCCTTCTCAAAACCCGTGTTAAAATCTAACCACTTAATTTTACTGGTTTGGCTCTCTTCTGGCACACCCGCCCCTAGAAGCAATGGAAGAAGTAAAAAGACTAAAGATTTTTTTATCATACTAGGCTACGAAAATACGTGAAAACCTTATGACTTACGGTCTCTTTTCTTATTTTTACACTCTTTTGAAGAATGAAAATAGAAGGTAAAACTAATCCCCAAAACTCTAAATTCAAATTAGACGGCACTATACACGGCAAGTCTATATCTTCTTATATTGAAGAACAGATAGAGATAAGTAAAAGGCGACCACGCATACTTATAGTAATCCTTTTTTTGG
>JBDNFQ010000415.1:0-3423 GCA_041689715.1 Bacteroidia bacterium | reverse complement strand
GCCTTTTGAAAATTTTTGGCTCTAAACTCTCCCTCTCCTTGCTCAAAATATGCAATAGATTGAGCATCTAAACTATCTCCAGTATAATAAAGCTTATCTACATATTGACTTCGTAGCATTATTGACGCATTAGAATTAAAAGGTACACTAAGCGAAGTATAGTAAATTGAATTATAGTAGTCGTACTTGGGCTTTCCCATTAAATACTTTAGTTGCTCTAGTAGTAAGTTTGATTTTTCTGAGCCTGAATCATTCCCTGATATCTTAATACTATAGTTCATATCAACCATCGGATTATTTACATATGCCTTATAGTTTACTTCTTGGTAAGAACTCCAGAGGTTTTCATTTGTAGGGTACTTTTGTAGAACCGAATTAAGCATTTCAGAAGATTCTGTATATTTTTTTTTCTTGTAATACTTTTCTGCTTTTTTTAGAGCTTTGTTACTTTCTTTATCTAGTTGGGCAAAAGCACTTATTGAGAAACAGAATAATAAACAAGCAGTCCAAAGTGTCTTGAGTTTCATTTATCCTTTAATTATATTGTTCGTTCGAAAATAAACTTTTTGCTTAAACATCTGCTTATTTTTGAAGCACTATTTAAAATAGGCATTGAACAGTATTCTTAATTCTGATATGACCATTTTGGCTCTGGTACTAACTGGAGTAATACTGCTTGTAATTCTGATTCAGGTAAAATTATACAAGCTTTTGATTAAGTCATTTGTTGGCCCATTTATAGGAACTTTCTTTATCTCGCTCTTCCTACTCCTTATGCAGACTATTTGGAAATATCTAGAAGACTTAGTAGGCAAAGGTCTTGAGTTAGCTGTCATTTTTGAATTTATCTTCTACTTTGCCATACACCTAATTCCGATGGCACTTCCTCTAGCTATTCTGCTTTCTAGCATCATGGTATTTGGTAATCTAGCAGAGCAATACGAGCTTGTAGCTATTAAATCTGCAGGAGTTTCTCTGTTCAAAGCTTTTCGACCTATGCTCGTAATAAGTGTCTTGCTGTCAATATGTGCGTTCTATACTGCTAATAAACTAATACCCAAAGCCAACTTAAGCTGGGGAGCTCTGCTCTATGACGTAACACAAAAAAAACCTGCTATGAACATAGTAGATAATGTATTCTTTAAAGACATTGATGGATACGCCATACGTGTGGGCAAAAAAGAAAAAGATAACCAAAGCATCTCAGATATTATTATCTATGTAGATGATAATCACGGGGGTAACAATAATATTCTAATTGCTAAAAAAGGAAAAATGGTAATAAGTGAGGATAAGGAATTTATGCAACTTCATTTAGAGGACGGACGGAGATATCAAGAGTTAGTAAACGACCCACATTATAACATATCAATGCCCCATAACACTATGGAGTTTTCTCAGTATGACCTCAATATTAACCTGAGCGAATTAGCTTTTAATAGAACAGATAAGGAGCGATTTTCGGAAGATCATCGAATGATGAACTTAGATCAACTGCAGACTAGAATAGATTCTTTAGATAGGTACATAGGAAATAAAAAAGACGGTCTTTATCGGTATTTAGAGCCCTACTTCTACATCCCTTCTGATTCTTTAGAGATAGCAGATACTGGATTTACAGAGCGACTAGCATACCTACTTGCCTTCCAACACAACAAACAGCGAAAAGACAGTATATATAGAAGTGCTGGCAATAGTCCTATTGCTCCTCTAAAAATGAAGGCAAAAAAACTGACTATAGCCACTGATGATAAAACAGTGATGGTAGATCCAAAAGAAAAATCTTTGATACTCCGCAAAGAAGATGCCCTTAAGCGAGCATTGCAAAATACAAACAACGCAAAGAGAATAAGTTTTAATAATGTGGACGATACAGCCATACAAAATGAAATGCAGACCAAGTATAGTGTAGAATGGCATAGAAAGTTCACTTTGGCTATCTCTTGTATTCTCTTGTTCTTTATAGGAGCTCCTCTAGGTGCTATTATAAAAAAAGGAGGCTTTGGACTACCTCTAGTTATCTCCTTACTACTTTTTATTATTTATTATGTTATTAGTATCTTCGGAGAAAAACTAGCAAAGCAAGGAACGTTGACAGGTTTTACTGGAATGTGGATGAGTACATTTATTCTCTTCCCTCTCGCCTTGTTCCTAACGTATAAAGCCAGTAGAGATTCTCAACTTTTTGATCGTGATTTTTATAAAAGATTAATACCTAAGAGATTTAAAAAATGAAAATTTTACAAATCTCAAATAGAGTTCCTTGGCCGCTAAATGAAGGTGGCAATATTGGAATATACAACTACACCCGTGCATATAGTGAACTGGGCCATGAGGTCACCTTATATTGCTTAGACGGGGCAAAGCACAATACACCTCTAGCAGAAGCATACAAAGAGCTCCGTAAATATGCTACTGTAGATATAGTATCAATAGACACAGATGTAAAGGTACTGCCTGCTCTCACTCATCTTTTACTCAATAAATCGTATAATGTCACTCGATTCTTCAACCAAGAGTTTGAAGACAAGCTCATTGCATTGCTCAAGGAAAATAAATTTGATGTAGTACAGCTAGAAGGAACCTTTGTAGGTCCTTATATCGGGATAGTAAATCAATTACATACTGGTTTATTAGCATTACGAATGCATAATGTGGAGTTTGAAATCTGGGAACGCTTAGCAAAAAATGAGACGAACCCAATAAAAAAAGTTTACCTAAATAAACTCTCAAAGCAGCTAAAAAAATACGAAACCCAACTACTACAAAAGGTAGACATCGTAGTGCCGGTAACAGATGATGACAGTGAGAAGTTTAAAGAAATTAAACCTACCGTACAATGTCTCACTATACCTGCAGGTATAGATTTAGACAGTTGGAAGTATTCCCCATCTCAAGACATCCATGAGTGGTACCACATTGGCTCTATGGAGTGGCATGCCAATAGTGAAGCTGTAAATTGGTATCTAAAAGACATACACCCGAAACTAGTACCATTGGACTCCAAGTATAAACTGCACTTAGCAGGTAAGGGAATAAACAAAACAGCTTTTGCTAGGTATGATAGACTTATCGTAAAAGACAATGTGCCTAGTGCATATGAATTTGTAAAAAGCCTAGATGTATGCGTAGTCCCTTTAAAAAGTGGCAGTGGCATACGACTTAAAATTTTAGAAGCTATGGCCGCAGGTAAGCTTGTTGTGAGCACTACTGTAGGGGCACAAGGCATTAATTACATAGCTGGCACGCATCTACTCATAGCAGATACCCCGTCTCAATACGCTGAAGTATATAGCCAATTACAAAAAGGTGAAATTGATTGGAAGACCATTGTTAAGAATGCTCGAAATCTAGTAGAAGAGCACTATAGCACTACAGCTCTTGCCAAAAAGCAACTAGACCAGTATACCTCTTTGCTCAAAT
>JBDNFQ010000414.1:0-1630 GCA_041689715.1 Bacteroidia bacterium | reverse complement strand
TGAATAATAGAATATATAGCACAAACTCAGGAGATATAGGTGTCAGTGTTTTCTCACTTGTAGATGGAATAATCACAAAACTTACTACCATAGATTTATCCAGTTATGGATTTGCTCCTAATTCTGTAGCAGTACACAATGAGATACTAGCAGTAGCTATGCCTGCCACTACTAAAACAGACAACGGTTTTATACTCTTTTATGATAAAGACTATACCTTACTGAATACAGTAACCGTATGTGCTTTACCAGATATGGTAACATTTTCTCCAGACGGTAAGTTTGTAATAGTAGCCAATGAAGGTGAACCAAATGACGATTATACTATAGATCCAGAAGGTTCTATTTCTGTGATAGATATATCTGGCGGCATAGCAAGTGCATCTGTGACTAATGCAAGTTTTGCAGGAGTTACACTACCTGCAGGAGTTAGAGTATTTGGGCAGTCTAAAGGAAGTGCTACAGACTTATTTATATCCGAGTATGCAGAAGGAAGCTCATACAATAAGTACCTTGAGATATATAACGGTACAGGTTCTACTGTGAATCTAGAGGATTATGCATTCCCTAATGTAGGAAATGATCCTACCGTTGCAGGTGAGTATGAGTTTTGGAATGACTTTCCTACAGGAGCTACTATAGCTGATGGGGATGTTTATATCATAGCAGATGCTAGAGCAGATTCTTTGATTTTAGCTGAGGCAGATTATACGTTCAATTTCTTGAGCAATGGTGATGACGGATTTGCTTTGGTAAAAGGAGGATCTTGGATCGATGCAGATACAGATGGAAACAAAGATGCTGGTGAGGTTACTGGATTTACTATTTTGGATCTACTCGGAGATTGGAATGCTAGACCTTCTAATGGATGGGATGTTGCAGGACAGTCTGCAGCTACTCAAAACCAAACCTTAGTAAGAAAAGGGTTGTACACAGGAAGTGCCGATTGGACTACGTCTGCAGGTACTACTGCAGGAAATAGTGAGTGGATAGTAAAACCAAATGATGATTGGTCTGGACTAGCAGCACACAGCCTTATAAACTATGCTACACAAGCACAAGATATGGAGCCAGAATATGTAGCAGTAAGTGGAGATTCTAAAACTGCCTATGTGGTATGTCAAGAAAACAATGCCATAGCTGTAGTAGATTTAGCTACTGCTGCTATAACTAACGTATTCGCTCTAGGAACTAAAGACCTTAGCAATCCTGACTATGCTCTAGATGCTTCAGATAAAGATGATTCTATTGGCTACTTCAGAAACTATGATAACGTGTACTCTTACTTTATGCCAGATGCTATTGCCATCACAGAAATAGGCGGTACTGAGTATTTAGTGTCTGCTAATGAGGGAGATTCTAGAGATTATGACGGATTTTCAGAAGAAGTACGAGTAAAAGACCTCAAGTTAGATCCAACTGCATTTCCAAATGCGTCTGATTTGCAAAAAGATAAGAACTTAGGTAGGATGAAAGTAACCACCACAGCTGGTGATACAGACGGAGACGGGGATTACGATGAAATATACGGTTATGGCGGACGTTCATTTTCTATATGGGACCTAAATGGTACTATGATTTTTGATAGTAAGAACGAAATTACTAGGATTCTTGCAGAGCAATTTCCAGA
>JBDNFQ010000413.1:0-1052 GCA_041689715.1 Bacteroidia bacterium | reverse complement strand
TGTAGCATAGTTTATAAGGCTGTGTGCTGCTAGTCCAGACCAATCATCATTTGGTTTTACTATCCACTCACTATTTTCTGCAGTAGTACCTGCAGACTTAGTCCAATTGGTACTTCCTGTGTACAACCCTTTTCTTACTAAGGTTTGGTTTTGAGTAGCTGCAGACTGTCCTGCAACATCCCAACCGTTAGAAGGTCTACCGTTCCAATCTCCTAATAGGTCTAGAACAGTAAAACCAGTAACCTCACCAGCATCTTTATTACCATCTGTATCTGCATCGTTCCAAGTCCCTCCTTTTACTAAAGCAAATCCGTCATCGCCATTGCTCAAGAAATTAAACGTATAATCTGCCTCAGCTAAAATCAGAGAATCTGCTCGAGCATCTGCTATGATATAAACATCTCCGTCAGCTACAGTAGCTCCTGTAGGGAAGTCATTCCAAAACTCATACTCACCTGCAACGGTAGGATCATTTCCTACATTAGGGAATGCATAATCCTCTAGGTTCACAGTAGAACCTGTACCGTTATATATCTCAAGGTACTTATTGTATGAGCTTCCTTCTGCATACTCAGATATAAATAAGTCTGTAGCACTTCCTTTAGACTGTCCAAATACTCTAACTCCTGCAGGTAGTGTAACTCCTGCAAAACTTGCATTAGTCACAGATGCACTTGCTATACCGCCAGATATATCTATCACAGAAATAGAACCTTCTGGATCTATAGTATAATCGTCATTTGGTTCACCTTCATTAGCTACTATTACAAATTTACCGTCTGGAGAAAATGTTACCATATCTGGTAAAGCACCTACGGTTACTGTATTCAGTAAGGTATAGTCTTTATCATAAAAGAGTATAAAACCATTGTCTGTTTTAGTAGTGGCAGGCATAGCTACTGCTAGTATCCCATTGTGTACTGCTACAGAATTAGGAGCAAATCCATAACTGGATAAATCTATGGTAGTAAGTTTTGTGATTATTCCATCTACAAGTGAGAAAACACTGACACCTATATCTCCTGAGTTTGTGCTATATATTCTATTATTCA
>JBDNFQ010000412.1:0-7957 GCA_041689715.1 Bacteroidia bacterium | reverse complement strand
TAATACTCTTTTACCACTTGAGTCTTCGCCACTTAGGTCTTCTATGCTATTTCCTATTTGCTGAGCTATATGGTCTACCAAAGTTTTCATTTTATCCTCTTTTTTGGCAACGCTATTTCTCACATTACCCCAAAAATGAGTACTAATCCACTCTCTGCCTAGTGATTTAGGTGGTTCATATCCGTAGTATTCTACTTCGTTGAGCTCCGCTAGTAAATCGTAGTCTATTTCGCCACTTTCTGCTATCTCTCCATCTTTATCATACTCTAGGTCAAATTCGCGAGCTATTCTATTGAGCACTATGTTGCACGGCCCTACATCGAAAGCTACTCTATTGCCATTTATATCTGCACTTATATTGGCAAAGCCGCCTAGGTTTAGACACATATCGTATTCACCAAAAAGCATTTGGTCTGCTACGCCTACAAGCGGAGCACCTTCTCCTCCGAATATTACATCTAAGGCTCTAAAATTAGTAACCGTAGGAACCCCTGTAAATGCATAAATACTATTTCCATCGCCTATTTGTACCGTAATGTTATTCTCTGGCTGATGAAAAACAGTATGTCCGTGAGACGAAATTAGATCTGCCTCCAAACCATTCTCATCTAAAAACTTTTTAATATTTTCACCAATAAACTGTCCGTAAAATCGATCTGATTTATGAAAAACCATAGAGTTTTGATGTCTCAGCTTAGAGAGTCTTAGTCTCCATTTTTCCTCATAACCTACGGTAGTAGCAGCATTAATGGTATACGACCATTTACCTGCTTCTGTTTCCTCTAAGGTGCAATGTGCTAAGTCTAAACCGTCCATAGACGTGCCCGACATTACGCCTACTACATTATACTTTCTCATATATTCTTTAATTCCTGTGTTTGCTTAGTTGATACTAAAAAATCCTTCGCCTCTAATATTGTGTTAGAATCCGAGACAAAATTAGGATTAAATGCTTGTTGTGCAAACAAGCAACTTCCGCTGGTGAAGCTAGATAAGTCCTTGATATGAAAATATTGTTTTTACTCTACGCATAGTAGTATCTTTGATTGTAGTAATGAAGAAGTACTTTCTAATTTTATTTCTAGGTCTATCGAGCAGTGCATATGCTCAAGAGAAAAGCACTTTTACAGCACTTAGTCTCGGTCTCTCTCCGTCTATTAATAAACCAATAGTGCCTAACTATCTCACTAGTAGTATTGGCGTGGGATTGGCATTTTATGCAGATTACAAGTTTAGAGAAGATGTAGCCATTTCTGCAAAGTTTGGCAATTCGCTATTCTCGTATCAAAACTTAGATAGCAATTTTAAAGTATCCATAAACACGATTGACTTAGAACTAGGTTTAAAAAAATACTTTCGGTCGCTAGATAATTCTGCCGTAGTGCTTAGAGCAATTCCAAGGTACGTCTTTACATCCAATCAAGATTTTGCAGGACGAGGAGCATTTACAGCTCCCACTGTAGACCTTAATAAAACCAATAAGAACCAATTCACTGTAAGTATGTATGCGGGATTCGAGTTCAATTTCAAGGAACGTTCTGCATTAGAACTAGGCTACGCATACTCAGTCAACCAGCAACAGGCAAATGGTTATATAGATGCTGTTCCTCATCATATAAAAATGGCCTATAATATAAATTTCTTATACCGAAAGGGGACTAATTACAGAAGTTTAGCCAAAGAAAGTCTAATGCAACTGCAAGCAGATACCTTGTACTTTATTAATAGAGCCTGCCCATCTGATTTTACACTAGTCGAACTAGATTCAATATTAAAAGTAACCTATACATTTAGTGCTTATAAGATAATAAATGATGCCGAGGTAGCAGCTGTCAGTCAGCAACCCAATGTAGTTCATTTCGCTGTGATAGGTAGATACTATGCAAGTGATTCTGATCCTTCTACACATGGAATTTATCTTCTAGATAAAAATCTAAAGCTTACAGAAATACCTTATCCGTATTTTACTACATTCCCTTCCTATGGTTTGACAAGAGATGACTGTTTTGGGGGCCATTATGGGATTGGTTTATTGGTAGATACTTTTAATAGTAGACTTAGCAGATAGCTTTTTAGGTCCGTTCTTCAGAAATTGCTTTAAAAAATCGCTTTCGATTTAAAGCTGCTGGCTTATTTTTGGCACCATGAAAAAAACCACAAGTACTCTCTTTATAGTTTTTATAACTGCGTCTGCAATGGCTCAACATACGCACACTGCCATGCAAAATGAGATAGACAGCATGTCCTATGCTGTAGGTATGAACGTAGCTGCCAGCCTAAAAGCAGGAGGTATAGACACCTTAAATTATGAAGTATTCAAAGAAGCTCTGAAGGATGTGATAGAATATAATCACACTGCTCTAGAGGGTAATCAGTCAAATGAAATAGTAAATACATACGTAGCAAAAGCTAAAGCCGCAGAATTAGCAGCAGTGACAGTTGAGGGGACTGCTTTTTTAGCAGAAAACGCAAAGAAAAAAGGCGTAAAAACTACTCCTAGTGGCTTACAGTACAAAGTACTAACTCAAGGAAGTGGAGCAGTACCTATAGACGGACAAACCGTAAAAACACACTATAGTGGCACACTCATCAATGGTAAGAAATTTGATAGTAGCTATGACCGTGGCCAGCCGGCATCTTTTGGTGTAAACCAAGTAATCCCAGGATGGACAGAAGCTCTAAAAATGATGCCGGTAGGTAGTAAATGGGAGCTCTATATTCCTCAAGAGTTAGCATACGGTGAGCGTGCCATGGGTGCCAATATACCAGCATACTCTACGCTTATATTTACTATTGAGTTACTGGAAATAGTGCAGTAGCATTATTATACTTTTTCTTACATCTACTCCGCCACACATACTAATCGCACATTTTGGGTAAGCGAATAGCTGCAGAATAAAAGCTCCTAAGTGATTTCAACCTAACATACTTTCGATTTACGGTAATATATATAATTATCCCCGTAAATTAAAAGTATTGGTTTTGATTTGCGGGGATAATTTAGACTTCTATTTGTTCAAGAAACTCTCCCACGATTTATAGTAGACTCCAGCATCCGTGCCTACGACTACTTTGTTCCCTATAGCAGATATATCTTTTACATAGTCTTCCATTCCGTCTAAGTTTATGCTAGTAGACGTAGCAGATTCAGCATTAAGTCTTACAATCTCTTGACCTGCAATAAGATACGCCTCTTCTCTTACTACTTTGAGTTTTGCTGTAAAAAATCCCGTATATAAATAGTTCCAAGTTTTTCCGAAATCAGCAGAATAAACTATTCCGTCTGGTCTTTTTATCTCTGTTCCTATGTACCAAACCTGCTCACTAGTGGCTATAAGTCCACCTTTAAATTTCTGAATATCTGTTAATTTATATCGAATAGAGTCTTGCAAAAGACCATCCACAACTCGGTACGTAAGACCATTTAGCGTACAAAAAACTACATTATCTATTCGTTTAATATCTCTAATGGTAGGTCTATCCTCGTTATAAACCGGTAATTTTTGTCTCTTAAAGTTTATTGGTTCATTTCCATATTCATTGAACTCATAAGCGTCTAGCATATAATCAACAGAATCTTTATCCTTCTGAACAGCCCATAGTAAATCAAATTTTCTTGAATCGTTTACGTTTGTAAAGCATACACTAGCAACTCTATCGTCCACTGAAGAAGGATAATGAACTCTATATCCGTAATAAGAATTAACTGGATTATCGTTATTGAAAATATCAAACCCTAGACCATTATTTATTACTGAGAACTCTTTACCAAATCTTGGAGTGTACGTCAATGGGTTAGCATTCATATTTTTATAACCATTAGTAACTTTTTTCAAATTAGAGTCAAGCACGTAAAATGCGTTATAACACTGTATGTATAACTCCTCTCCAATTCCCTCTAGTCCTAAAACATTTCTATTACTAAGATTTATCTCAGAGCTAGGAACTTTCTGCCAATCTTCATACACCACAGCTTCTGGCTCCACCTCATCATCATCCTTGCACCCTGCAAAGGCTAAAATTAGTGCGAATATTAAAAGTATGTTTTTCATAACTGTCCAAATATAGGTGTAATAGACAAGTATCCCTGCTCGCCTTTCTCGTGAATGTCTGCGTTCGTGTCTCCACGAACACATCGCTCTAGTTCGTGGGGACACGAATCCATTCTACATTAATCTAGAAACAGTACTTATTCTCTTTAATCAACTCGGCTGCTACTTGCTTACGGAGTGAGATTGTATCCGTCATAGGGTATTTCGTAAATCGCTTTACGCCCATATGCATCATAACGAGCATATCGTCTTTAGCAAATGCCGCTAGACCATGCTTACCCGCTAAGTACGTTCGCTCCATCGCATCATTCACATAGCATTTGGTCATGGCTACTTGTAGTGCTGTAGCTTCCTCTCCCTGCTGTGCTATAAGTTTCTCTGTACGCAGCACGGTACTCTCTGCTGTGAATACATCGATAACCATATCTGCAAGATTCATCAGTATCTCTTGCTGCTTATCTAACTCCATCATGTACTTCTGAGCTGCTGCTCCTGCTGCCATGAGTATAGCTTTCTTAGCTTGTCTTACCGCTTTTTTCTCTTCGTATAGTGCAGATCCATCTCCTTCATCACCAAAATCAGGTATCTCCATCAGCTCTTCCTGTATCTTCATAGCAGGACCCATCAGGTCTATCTCACCTTTCAAGGCTTTTTTCATCAACTGACCTACTGCCAGCATACGATTGATTTCGTTGGTTCCTTCAAAAATTCTATTGATACGAGCATCTCTGTACATACTAGCTACAGGAAACTCCTCTGAGTATCCTGTACCTCCAAATATCTGTACGGCTTCATCTACCACATAATCCAAGGTTTCTGAACCAAGTACTTTAAGAATAGCACACTCTATGCTGTATTCCTCCGCAGCTATTAGCTTCCCTTCTACCTTAGTTTTGCCTTCTGTTACTAGTTCTGCTATTCTGTCTGTGATTAATCCTGATACTCTATACGTAGCACTATCTGTAGCATAAGTCTTGATAGCCATCTCTGCTATTTTGTGCTGTATCGCTCCAAAACTGCTTATTGCTACTCCAAACTGATGTCTCTCATTAGCATAGTTTACCGCTACGTCTATACTTCGCTTACTGCCACCCATTACCATAGCACATAGCTTATATCTGCCTATGTTTAGTACGTTAAAGGCTATCTTATGCCCTTTGCCTATCTCGCCTAACAGGTTGTCTTTTGGTATGCGTACATCGTCTAGGAATACTTGACGTGTGCTGCTTCCTTTTATACCTAGTTTTACTTCTTCATCTCCTAACGTAAGTCCCGGTGTTCCTTTTTCTACTAAAAATCCTGTAAACTTATCTCCATCTACCTGAGCAAATACAGTGAATAAATCTGCAAATCCAGCGTTGGTAATCCACATTTTAGCTCCGTTTATTACCCACTCATCTCCGTCTAGTACAGCTTTAGATTTAGCCGATAGGGCATCACTACCACTATCTGGCTCTGTAAGGCAATACGCAGCCTTAATACTCCCATCGCCTAGACCAGTTAAGTACTTTTCCTTTTGAGCATCTGTGCCATAATAGAGTATCGGTAATGTACCTATGCCCATATGTGCAGCTAAAGCAACACTAAAACTTTGGCTTTTGCCTAGCTCCTCACTCAATACTGATTCTGTATTGAAATCTACAGACATACCGCCATACTCCTCTGGCAATGCCGCTCCCAGTATACCTAGTGCTGCCGCTTTCTCCATTAACTGTGGAATAAGCTCTGGATTCTCTGACTGCTTATCTATTTTTTCTCTAAGATGATGGACTTCTTTTTCTAAGAAATCACGTGTCATCTCTCTGAACATTTGTTGCTCCTCGTTTATTTCTTCTGGGATAAAAGTACTCTGTGCGTCTTGTTCTTTGATTAAAAATTCGCCGCCTGCTATTCTGTTTTTGCTCATATCTTTTCTTAGTATTGAGATGTTGAGATATGAGTATTGAGACTCATTCGCAGCACCTCCTTTATTTAATTCTTTATTCTAAATCTTATTGTTAAAATCAAGATATGAATGGACCACATAACAGTCTCATATCTCAATACTCACTGCTCTTTTTACAGCCTTTCGAGTACCGCTGCTATCCCTTGTCCCCCACCAATACAGGCAGTCACCATTCCGTATTTTTGGTTTCTAAGTTTCATTTCCTCTAGTATTTGTACCGTCAGTTTAGCTCCTGTACAACCCAGTGGGTGACCTAAGCTAATCGCTCCTCCATTTACATTTACTATATCTGGATTAATATCTAAACCTCGAAGTACCGCTAAACTTTGTGAAGCAAATGCTTCATTTAATTCTATCTGGTCTATATCTTTCAATGATAATCCTGCTTTAGCTAGTGCCTTTGGAATAGCCTCCATCGGACCTATTCCCATATATCTTGGGCTTACTCCCACAGACACTTGACTTACTAAGCGTGCCTTTGGTTCTAGACCGAGGTCTTTGACCATTTTCTCACTCATTACCAATACAAAACTGGCTCCATCGCTAGTCTGCGAACTGTTACCTGCAGTTACCGTTCCATTGTTTTTAAACGCTGGGCGAAGTCTTGCTAGTGCTTCTAGTGTAGTGTCTGCACGTGGGCCTTCATCGGTATCTACTGTATATTTAGACGTTACTCGTTTATTGGTTTTAGGATCAAAATCTACTTGCTCTACTTCGAAAGGAACAATTTGGTTTTTGAACTTTCCTTCTGCCAAAGCTTTCAATGCTTTCTGATGAGAACCCAAAGCAAACGCGTCTTGATCTTCTCGGCTGATATCATACTTCACAGCAACCTCTTCAGCAGTAAGACCCATTCCTAAGAAGTAATCTCCGTGTTCTTTGGCAATGGTATAATTCGGTACAGTCTTGTAACCTACAGTGGGTACTAGACTCATACTCTCTGTTCCACCTGCTATGATGCATTCCGCTAGACCTGCTTTTATCTTGGCAACGGCCATAGCTATAGTTTCTATTCCGCTACCGCAATATCTATTCACAGATACGCCTGGCACTTCTATAGGCAACTTACTTCGTACACCTACCCATCTGCCCATTTGTAAGCCTTGCTCTGCTTCTGGCACTGCATTTCCTACTATGATATCTTCTACTACACTCGGATCAAAACCCGGAGTATTGTCTATCAAGTGATCTATTACCGCAGCTCCTAAATCCACTGGACTGGTAAATCTAAATCCACCTCTTCCTGCTTTTCCTACTGCAGTTCTGTATCCGTTTACTATGTATGCTTCTGGCATAATTTTTAATTTTCTAATTGTTAATTTTTAATTGAGAGGTTAGAAGTGAGATATTTAGATGTTAGACTCTTTTTTTTAGTCTCAATACTCATATCTCACTTCTCATATCTAGTTTCTAAGTGGTTTTCCTGTTTTCAGCATATGCTGTATTCTCTCTAAAGTTTTACGTTGTCCGAGCAAGCTTAAGAATGCTTCTCTCTCCAGATTCAATAAGTACTGCTCTGTTACTTTGGTAGGTTGTGTTAAGTCTCCGCCTGCCATTACATAAGCAAGTTTCCTTCCGATTAACATATCATGCTCACTGGCATACCCACTGATTCCAAATGCTTCTACTCCTGAGTATAGTGCTCCAAGTGCTGTTCTACCCAATACTAAAATATCATCTCGTTGAGGTTTTTGAACATAGCCATCGTGGTGCAGTTCTATTACTTTTCGTTTCGCCTCAGTGATTACTCTAGCTCCGTTTACTACTACTTCATCTTTATCGTGATGCATCACGCCTATCTCAAAAGCCTCGTGCCCAGAGGTAGCCACTTTTGCGGTAGCTATAGTCTGAAAACGTTCTATCAAAGTAGGTAGCTGTGGGTCTCCTGCATAGAAACTGTCGCTGGTACGGACCACAAATTCTTTGGTACCGCCACCACCTGGTATCAGTCCTACTCCTG
>JBDNFQ010000411.1:0-3145 GCA_041689715.1 Bacteroidia bacterium | reverse complement strand
AGTTTCGGCAGACTGAAACTTGTGTAACATGTAGTCTACCTGCTCCTTACCTATAATAGGCGTATAGTGTTGTGTCCAGATAGTTTTAGATAGAGTAGCTACTCTAGCTATTTCTAAATCAGAAAATACAGGAATTAGTTGAGAATTATTTATTCCCAAAATTATAGCCTAAGCCAAAACTTACTGGCATATAAAATTTTTGGTACTTACCCTCTTCGTAAAGCGAGTAAAAAGGTGAGCTTACGTTGTTTATTTTTACAAGAGTAGCATCTGTTTCTGGGTCTAGTTCAGATACGTTTACATTACTCCAACCCATTCCTACGTTGACATCAAAATATAGCTTATCTGCTAGTTTTGCTTGTGCTCCTAGCATAAAGTAGATGCCGGTACGTACTCTAGAATATTGGTTAATCGAGGTTTTGTATCCACCGCCATTGGAAAAATAGTATTCGTCTTCTTTTTCAAAGCTTACGTAACCTCCATCTATACCCACACCTATGAACACGCCTTCAGCTGCTAGACTAGCTGCTTGCCTACGTTGCTGATAAAAACGTAACTCCATGCCACCTTCTAGACCGTAATTCATATCCAACGAGTTGATACTGTTGAAAGGTATCGTAAGATTAAAATTTACGGTAGGTAGATTATTCTTGCTCTGTTTCATAGGCGATATCTCATAGCCTAAATGTAGTTTCTGAACTCCAATACCCATCAGATTCAAAGCGTCTAGTTTCAGTATTTTGTAATCTCCTTTTTGTATTGGTGATGCATCATCTTGTGCATACGTTACCGTGCTGATACCAAATAGTACTAGCGAAAATAGTATGATTGATTTTTTCATGCTTGGTTTTTAAATCTAGGTCAAATATATCTATTGTCTTTCAATGGAGCTCAATTTTGTGAGTCCGCCATTTGCAGGGTTTATATCATATTGAGTTACCCCCGTTACAGACACAACTATCAAAACATTGTTTTTTACTATGACATCATAGCATCCAAATAAAACGTCTGAATGAATCAATGATGAACCGGCTCTTGGGTTACGTATGTCGTACGTATTGATTTTGCCAGCATCACATACATAAAGGTAGTCTCCTGATATGCCTAGCCCTTGAGGATTTGTGATGGTGTAGCTATGTAGTAATCTAGGATTAGTAATATCTTCAATATCGATGATATCTAGTCTATTTACACCTCTATTGCATCTATCTGTAGTCCTAAGTGTAGAATAAGCGAAATTACCTGCAGCTACTACTGGGTCACAACTTGTAATGTGGGTGTAGGTGCCTACACGTAGTGGTTTAGTAGGTTCGGCAATACTATATATCAATACACCATTTTGGGTACCTAAAAATAAGTGACTACCCATAGAGAATATAGTTTCTACTCCCCAGCTTAGCCATACTTTTTCTTTGAATTCAGGTTTGCTAGCATTGGCCAGTGAGTAGGTGTACAGTGTGTTGGAAGTGACGATGTACAAGTGGTCATTGGCAATGGTAAATCGTGTGGTAGATCCGCCTTGTCCTGTGCTTCCTCCGCCTACAGAACTTTCTGATGAAGTAGTAGTATTCTGATTTACGCTATCTTCTGAACATCCTAATAGAAGGAAAATAGAGAAGACGAATAGTGTTGTATATACTTTAAAATTTTTCATAATTAGTTTGCTATATAACATTCAGGTTGTGGCATTTCTTGTTTCTCCCAGGTAATTATTTTTCCTTTAGATCGGTCTATACATTCAAAATATACTTTACCGCTAATATTCAATTGATCTACTAGATGTTGAGGAGGTCTCACATCTAAGTTCTCTTCTAAATATTCTGTGCTAAAATCTGTAATTACTAGCTCATCTAAGTTGCTCATATCTATGGTTATGATACCGCTGCCCATATCTGCATAGATATATTGGTTTTTTATAGCGATGTCGACATTGCCAGGTACACTTATAAATTTAAGAGCCACGGGGTTTTTGGGATCTTGATTATTGTATACGTGAAGTCCAGAACCTACTTCGTTTATAAAGAGATAATCTTGATACGTATATATCTTACCTACACTGGTTAACTCTCGTGCTTCCGTAGATTTTACGAAATTTTGTATATCGTCTATAGTGCCATAGATGGGTCGCAGACCTATTACAGATTTCGTAGTTTCATTATCACTACAACTCGTCAGGAGTATGCCGGTGCATACAGCAAGGCATAAAGTAAGTTTTTTCATATTAGGTATATAATTAAGTTGTTCTTCGAGAATACGATAATTATTGCAGACTTTCGCCATTCGAAATAAAAATTTACTTTTTTTTACAATAGGAAGAGATGAGCACAGGGATAGAAAACACAGAGAAAGAGATACTTTATAATCTAGAGGCAGATGTGAAATCTTTGAAAAAAGAGCTTGCAGAAACAGTAAAAGCAATAGTGGACGGGGGCTATTCTAAGTGTCCCATTATACTAGCTCATGCTGATGATATAGCAATAGCTCAGAAGGTTATAGATAAATCTCAGTATAATACTCACTTCAGTTTTTCTGCAAGTACACTAGAGGAGATGGTGACCAGAAAGATAATACTAGAAGAAAAGAAAGAGGAATTTGAAAAGCAAATGCGTATCAAAGCAGAAGCATTTTGTATACTCTTAGTGCATCCCGATAGTATGAAGTTTGTGTTTATTAATAAATAAAGTATGCTGAGTAGTTTGCAACCTAAAGTAGCAATAGTTATTCTTAATTACAATACTCGCTCATTACTAGAGCGTTTTCTCGATGGCGTTTTGGCTACATCGTATGGTAATAAAGAAGTTTGGGTAGTAGATAATGCAAGTACAGATGATAGTGTTACGTACCTAGAGCAGCATCACAAAGAAAATATAAAACTACTAGTATCTCCAGAAAACTATGGATATGCAGGCGGGTATAACTGGGCACTTACTCAGATAGAAGCAGAGTATTATGTATTGCTAAATAGTGATGTAAGAGTACCTGTAGACTGGCTCTCTCCACTGGTAGAGATGGCCATATCTGATAAGCAGATAGGAGCTATACAGCCAAAGATATTAGATGCCAAAGATCCAGATAAATTTGAGTACGCAGGAGCTTCAGGAGGATTTTTAGATAAATGGGGATACCCGTTTTGTAGAGGTAGAGT
>JBDNFQ010000410.1:0-1523 GCA_041689715.1 Bacteroidia bacterium | reverse complement strand
ATTGTGATTGATTTCTTCAAAAATTATTTTATTACCAATCGCATTTTTGTACAGGTTTCGAGTAGTATTATATAAACCAGCATTACGTTCAGAGAATGGTTCCCAAACCTTTGTTTTGCCTTCCTGATGAATTTGAAATATAGATTTGCTTCCTGTAGTATCGGAGGACTCGGTAATCTTATCGGCAGTGTAATATGGGAATAGTGGGTATTCGGAATTTTTACGCCCTGCACTGAGTGCTCCATTGCTAGATATAAACATCCAGTGATGTGAGTCACTTACTATGCTCATAAAAAATGGACGCATGTCATCGTAATTTGATATGCAATAGAAGTTTTCGCCTTCTATTTTTAGTCTTTTAATGTCAGCGGCTGCTAATTTATTTACTTCCTTCATCTCCCCACCTTGTTTAGCCATATAGTATAGTATTCTTTTTGTTTTAGTTTGATGTATTCACAACCTTCTTTGCCTTCTCCATAGCGTCATTAAGTCCTATTTTAGAGAATTCTAGTTTAAGATCGTCTTTAGTTTTATCCTGTTGGTATGGATTTATTTTATGTACTTCTTGCAATATGTAGTAAGCTGCTCTTGGGTAGAGGGAGTAAGTGCCATTTGCCATTGTCTTTCCCTTTGTACAAACACCAAACCATTCTTCGCTCATATTTTTTTCGCCCTTTACAAAGTCATAACTATATCCTCCATTTGTCCAAGAGGCGGTACTATCGTGTATATTGAGATTTACAGTTTGTCCTTTTTTCCACCAGCCATCACTAAACTGAAAGGTAAATCCGCCTATACAGTTTCCGGTTCTCTGTGGGCCAGCCGAGTTGAGGTATATCTCTTTCCAATTATTTAGTAGATACTCAGCATGCGAATATTGGTCTTCTTGGTTAGTTACGCTGTTAAAGGCATCTGCACCAAACTCAGTAAACATCACAGGTTTATTGGATTTCTTTTTTGTTACTTCAAAAGCATCGCCAAATGAGATACCTCGATAGATGTTTATGCCAAGAACGTCTATATCTGGGCATTCATAAACTATGAGGTCAAGATAACCTAGATCTCCATTACAAATGGCCACGGGATGTTTATTATCTATGCTTTTTATAACCAATGTAGCTTTATTGAAAAGTTGGTATAAATCCTTTGCCTTTAGGTCTACGTCTTTTTCTAGAGAAGGAATATCCTCTGTTTCTGCACCTTCCCAAAACAGACCGTAGTTGTTTTCGTTTCCGAGTAGATACATCAGCAATCCTCTTGTGTTTTTGTACGTTTCTACAAGCTCTTCTATTTCGGCAAGTATTACGCTCTTTGATGCAGCATCTCCATAGTTAGTTTGTGTAACCCAGTTATTGTTTACAGTAAGTCCATAGCGTCCGAATGAGTGATTTATTACGGTATATATACCATAGTTGTCATATATATATTCAATCCACCTTTTGGGGATACTAGAGTATATTCTGAGTGTGTTAACCCCTATTTTTTTAAGCATAGCCATATCGTGGTCTAATGCTGTGATTATT
>JBDNFQ010000409.1:0-16529 GCA_041689715.1 Bacteroidia bacterium | reverse complement strand
TTCCTCTTTAGACTAAGTAAGCTTTTTGCCTAGCTCCCCATAAAATACAGCTGACCCGAAATTAGTGCCTATACAAAAAAGACCGGAAATCTTAAAACAAAGTCAAGAACAAGTTGCGTCTGTTATTATACAAAGCATAAAAAAGAGAAGAGCTAAAGTTGTCCTATCATCCTTTGGTAAGATTACGGCTATAGCGTTCAGATATTTCCCAAGATTGGCACTATTCATTTTAGTTTTTTCAAGCAAGAAAAAGTATTCGTAAAAGAATATATGCTAAATGTAATAGTACTTGGAACTCAGGGATATAAAATAGGATTTAGAAAAACACAATAAAAAATACTTTGGCGATGAGGAATAGCCCTTTGAACCTAATGATTATACCTCGCTACGATAGGCATACGCCTGCCAAAGCCAAAGGCCTTGTGGCTGATACGCAGCGTAGGTGATGCCTGGAAACGCTTATACTCATTATGGTCTACCATACGCACTATTTTACGCACTATATCTTCGTTTAAACCCTCTTCTCTCATAGCTACTATCTCTTTCCATCCTTTTTTCTCTTCTATGTAGTGAAAGAGTATTTTATCCAAAATAGGATATGGAGGTAGAGAGTCACTGTCCTTTTGGTCTGGACGCAGCTCTGCACTTGGTTCTTTATTGATGATTTCGTAAGGTATCACCTCACCATAGCGATTTATAAATCTAGCGAGCTCGTACACCTGCTCTTTATACAAGTCTCCTATCACGGATAAGCCGCCACACATGTCACCATAGAGCGTGCTGTACCCTACGGCACTTTCACTCTTATTACTCGTGTTAAGCACCATATTGCCAAACTTGTTACTATAGGCCATGAGGATAATCCCACGGCTACGTGCTTGCAGGTTTTCTTCAGTCACATTAGGTTCTGTACCCGTAAATTCCTCTGCTAGTGTATCATTAAAGCTATCAAAGACGTTTTTAATAGGGATGTTGCTAAATGGTGAGCCTAGATTCTTAGCGAGCTTCTTTGCGTCATCTACAGATCCTGTGCTACTGTATTTACTCGGCATGGTGATAGCTTTTACATTTTCTGCTCCTAGAGCATCTGCTGCTATGGCATGCACCACTGCACTATCTATACCTCCACTACTTCCTAGCACTGCTTTTTTAAATCCTACTTTACTAAAGTAATCACGCACACCCATCACAAGGGCATCGTGTATTAGGCCTATATCGTAGTCATAATAGTCTTGGTGATTATCTTCATATATACTTTTACTATCCCACTTAATGACTTTAAAATCTTCTTTGTAGAACTCGCACTCCTCTGCTATTTCACCCATTCTATTGATAAACATGGAGCCACCGTCGAATAAGATATCTGTGTTACCTCCTACTTGATTTACATAAAACAGTGGAAGTCCGTATGTCTTGGCATTGAGCTGCATACGCTTTCTACGTTTCTCTACGTGATTATAACTGTAGGGCGATCCACTTAGATTGATCATCACACTCGGCTTCTGTTTATAGAGCTCGTCCATAGGAGTCACCTTATAGAGTTTCTCATCATCTAGATTCCATAGGTCTTCGCATATAGTCACTGCTATTCGCTCACCCTTATACTCTACGCATTCGAACACCTCATTGGGCTGAAAGTAGCGGTACTCATCAAAAATATCGTACGTAGGGAGTAGCGTTTTATCAATTCTACGAAGTAGTTTCTTATCTGCAAAAAAGAAGGCTGAATTATAGAGCTTCTTACCCTTTTGTAGTCCACTCCAAGCAGGACCACCTACCAGTACAGCTATTCCTTCAGTTGCTTCACGGATAATTGCTAGTCCAGTTTCGCAACGTTCAATAAAACTAGGGTAATCTAGTAAATCTTTCGGAGGATAGCCACATATAGCAAGTTCTGAAAAGACAACAATATCTGCACTTACTTCTTTTGCTTTGGCTATCTCAGCTAGTATTTTTGTAGTATTCCCTTCTATATCACCTATTATATAGTTGAGTTGTACCAGAGCAATATTCATATCTGTTTTCTTAAAAATTGTTATTAGAATAACACCCCAACGGAGAGAGCTACATAATTGTTCTTTGCTATAACAGATTTATCTTTCACAAACATGTCTGTTAATGTATTAGCTACACGCACGCCTCCTTGTAGTGAAGTACCTCCAGCCATTTTATACTCTACACCACCTCCTATTATCAATGGAAAACGGAATAAAAATACCTTATCATCAAAGTTATCTACTGTAAAAGCATCACCTTCTGAATCGTTTACTCTATAATCTGTAGGGTCCTGGTCTATTATAGATTTAGGAAGTGCCTTACTCACAATACTCGCTTTCACATTAAGGGCGAAGCCTGGAGAGAATCCGAAATTACCACAATATGTTAAATTCCCTATCTCCTTGGTTCTGAATATTATTGTGAGAGGTATATCTAGGTACTGAATATTATATTCATAACGAAGGCCAATTATCGTGTCATTAGGAGCACTATCAAAAACAAGTGGATCCGTGATGCTGAATTTACTTTTGATGTTTGACAGCATGAGCTCAGCACCAACACCATAGTTTGGTTTAAAGTAATAATCTCCCATGATGCCGTAGCCGAAAGCTAAAGTAGTACCCTCATTTACTATATTCTTGCTTGTGCTGCCTATCCAACCAAAATTAGAAGACCCTTTTAGTCCAAATCTAAACTCACCTTGTGCAAAAGATAGTTGAGTTATCAGCATACCGAAAACTAATATTGTAACGTTTTTCAAATTGATAATTATTTATTTCTACTAATTGCAAAGGTTATGCCTAAAAGATTAATACTTCTACACAATGTTCTAATATTCTGTTTTCTTGCTATGCATACTAGTTGCAAGGACAATCCTCACGTTAAAGATATATCGAAAATAGATATAGGCATGAACGTAACTCGATTTGAGCGAGCACTATTTGAATGCAAAGGGGTGAATGATGTAGCCCAACTAGCCAACAAATATCCTAAATTCTATGCTACCTACACCCAATCTATTGTGGCACCCAATGTGCAAACTCCCGATGGTACAGCAGAAGATGTGGCAGTAAACCTATACAAATACATAGCAGATAAAGACATGTATAGGCTCTACGAAAAAACTCAGGAGGTTTTTGGCGATTTTCAGGAACAGCAAAAAGAACTAAATATCCTAGCTAAATATATTCAAAGTTATTTCCCAGAGGAAAAAATAGAAAACACCACTACCTTCATATCTACCCTGCGTTATGGATCTGCTTATGATGCTATCGATAAGCAGTTTTTAGTAGGACTAGACTTATATTTAGGAAGCGATTTTGAGGTATATTCACTCATAGACCCGGAAAATTTCCCAGCATATAGAGTCAAAAAATTTGAGCCGTATAGGGTAGTGTCCAACTGTGCTCAGACTTTTGCCAACTATATAGTAACAGAGCACCCCTCTTCCAATTTTATGGAACAGGCCATCTATGAAGGCAAAAAACTATATCTAATGGACTTACTACTCCCAAAATCGCACGATTCGCTTAAGATAAACTACATAGCGGGGCAGCTAGAATGGGCACAGGAGAAAGAGAGTGATATGTGGACTTATCTGATAGAAAAGGAAATACTCTTTAGCACAGATAAAAACGAGTACCAAAAACACTATTTCAACGATGCTCCATTTACCACTCCCTTTCAGAATGGCAGTAGCCCGCGAGTAGGTGCTTGGTTTGGCTGGCAGATAGTACGAGAGTATATGGAGAAGAACCCAAATCTAACTATCCAAGATCTAATAGCTGATAAAAACCACCAATCCATATTTCAGAAAAGTGGGTATCGACCGTAGGGGTTAATTGTTAGTTCTTCGTGGCCCATTATTATACTGTAATTTTCGATTGGCAGTATAGGATGACGAAGAACTCATCCAACTCCAAATTGCCCTAGTTTCAGGTGATTAATTTTGAAATTAATCACCTGAAATAATACTCCCCACTAGTCGCTATTACTACTTCTGGAAGCTCTTTACTCTTTTCAAAAAGGTCATAGCCTCGCTTCAGCTGACCCCAGAATGTTTGAAGGGATTCGCCTTCGTATTGCTCTTGGAGTAAGGTATAGTTTTCGTCCGTTAGACGTGTAGGAAAAATCTGAATAGGAATATCTCCTTGCCCCCCATTTCTTGCCTCCACACAGAAAACATAGAGTTCCTTGATCCATTCATCCGTAATAGGAATACAGCCTACTGTATTGCATCCTCCGTGGATATAAATCATACCCCCGGGACTGTATTTATCTGCAAATACAGAATCACTCGCATTGGGGTAATCTACCTTGAGAGATAAAAAGAAGGCACTCTCAGGATTGAAACTGCTTATGTTATAATAGCCCTCGGGAACCTGCTTATCGCCTTCTTTTCGTTTCGGACCAAGCAGGCCTATATTTTCGCAAAACTTATAGGTAGCAATCAACTCATAGGTAAAATCTTCCTTATTCTTAGCCCATACTTCCAGATCCTCTTCAAATTTAAAAGCTCTAATGAACATATCAAATCCAAAGTGACTTATCTCCTTGGCTTTCAATTTTGCAAACACATCTTCCCCTTTTTCTTGATAAGCTTGCAACACGCGATAGTGCTTAAGTTGTAGGTCTTTGAAACTAGGTTCTTCTTCTGATGAGAATGACATGAGTACAAGTAAAATTAAACTGAGTAGTGCAATTCGCATATTCCTAGACAAAGGTAAAATTATTCGGACTTGGCCCACCTAAAGTTGTAATTTTCTCCAGCTACAAAAAGTGCTATAAGATAGTTGCCAGCAGCAAGGTCTTCTTGGCTAATAAACAACTCCTTTTCGAACGGCATATTGTACATTTTTTTTCCCATTATAGAATAGATATGAAGTTCAGCAGTTGCTCTTTTATGCAACTTTATATGCAGCGTGTTGCTTGTTTGGTTCACTTTAAAACTGAAACTAGACAGATAATCTAAGCTAGCATTACTTTTGGCTAAATCTAGAAGATACAGCTTATTCCCAATAATAAATAATTCGTCTGAAATGAAAATTTTATCTGAAGAAGAACCAAATGCAATAGCTTCCTTCTGTGAAAAACCTACGTCATAAGTAGTCCAAGATAAGCTACCTAAAGGTACAGAGTTAAAAGCAGGAGCCAAATGTACTTTGCCACTAGTAAGTAGCACCAGCGAATCATTTCGTATGTCTGCTCCAGTTATCCATCCAGCTTCCTTACTCATAGCGGTAAACTGCAAGCTATCCCTAAGTTGAGCTACATATTCTCCTGGCTCATCGGGCAGTACGTACATATAGCACCATCCATCGTACGGGCTTGTTCTATTCTTGCTAAATAGATATATGCTACCCTTATACCACAGCATCGCTTCACAGTCAAAATTGAGTGCAGCAGCATCTGGAGGAAAAGCAGTTTGATTACTATACGAATATGAGATAGTATCTACAGTAATCTCATTGTTAGATATAGTCTCTGGATTCACCGTTTTGTAAATCTTTAGATTTTGGCGATTATTACTATTATTTCCTATATCGCCTATATACAAATTCCCTTCTGTATCTTGAGCTAGTTCTTCCCAGTCCGTATTAGATGCATTGAGCACAGTCATCGTACTATAGTCATTATTTACGGTATCGTATCTGTGTAGTAACGGAGCATTTCCGCCATCATTTACAAAATAGAGAATGCTATTGGAGTAAAAGGCTAAACCCGAATTTTCCTTCAAAGCATCTGGCAAAGTCCTTAGTGTAGAAACCCGCTGAGCAGTAGCTGCGAACGAACCAACTAGCAAGAACACGATATATGCGATAAATCTACCCACTTTCGATTTCAATATTACCTATTTTTGCCCGAAAGTGAGCGGAACATTATACATAGTACCTACACCTATTGGAAATCTGGGAGACATAACCTACCGAGCAGTAGAAATATTGGGCACTGTGGATGCGGTGCTGGCAGAAGATACTAGGCAGACTAAAAAGCTGCTAGACCATTACAATATTGAGAAAAAGTTAATTCCTTTTCATCAGCACAATGAGCATAAAAACTTACAAATGGTTATCTCAAAATTGCAAGCTGGAGAAAACTTTGCAGTATGCTCCGATGCAGGAATGCCGGGCATATCAGACCCTGGATATCTGCTCATAAGAGAGGCAATAGCTAATGACGTACAGGTAATTACACTGCCAGGTGCCGTGGCTGCTATAGTGGCTTTGGTTAATTCTGGATTGCCTTGTGACACATTCGTGTACGAAGGATTTTTACCTCATAAAAAAGGAAAGCAAACCAAGATTCTGAATTTGCTAGAAGAGAAGCGAACTACCATTTTTTATGAAAGTCCACACCGCATCGTAAAAACTCTAGTTTTGATAAAAGAACTTTTAGGAGAAGAACGAAAAGTGTGCATCGGCAGAGAGCTAACAAAGAAATTTGAGGAACACATACGAGGGACTGTTACGGAGGTGCTAGCTCATTTCGAATTGAAAGATCCTAAAGGAGAATTTGTGCTACTAGTAGGCGGATATGATTCAAAATAGAAAACTTAAAATAACACTATACACCCTGCTGCCAGGGATACTCTTCTGGTTGGCTTGGCCTCCGAGAGATTTATTTTTCTTGAGTTTTATAGCCCTTGTCCCTTTGCTGCTTTTAGAAAAAGAAACCAATGGCAAACGAGGTGGAGGTTGGCTAATGTATGCCTCGCTCCTATTTTGGAACTTCACTATTTCATGGTGGGTATTCTATGCCGAATATGATGAAGGCGGGCTAATATCTGCCCTTATAATTACTGGATTTATGATGGTAGCCAATGCTTGGCTCATGTACATTCCATGGTGGGCGTATAGCAAAGCTCGTAAGATTTTTGATGATGGAAAGGCCCTACTCGTTTTAGCAACCCTTTGGTTATCCTACGAGTATCTACATCTCAATTGGCAAATTACTTGGCCTTGGTTTACACTAGGCAATATATTTGCAAAGCACAATTATGTAGTACAGTGGTACGAAATCACAGGAGCTTTGGGCGGCAGTGTATGGGTACTTATGGCCAACATATATTTCTTCACAGCCCTACAAAAAGAAAAATGGACCAAATGGATTAAGCCGGCACTCATCCTAGTAGTACCTATGCTGATTTCGATTCCATTTCTTGTTAGTCACACTCTAGATTATTCTTCAGATGCTGACAAACGATTTGACCAACCTGAAACACTTCTTGTACAGCCCAACATAAACCCACACAAAAAATTTGAAGAAGGTTTAGAAGTAGCCAATCTTAAGAAGATGCTTGCTATGGTAGAGTCTGAAGTGACCGCCAATACTCGCTATATCGTAATGCCAGAAACGGCTGTAGTCGAATATATAGACGAGGATAATCCTACAAGATTTGAGAGTATACGCTTACTACAGGCTTTCACAAAAAGCCACCCACAAGTACACATAATAACTGGAGCATCTACCTATAATTGGTATGACGCAGGTGAAGAAATGTCGCCTACTGCTAGAGAATCTAACGGCCAATATTACGAAAGTTACAATACCGCTATGGAGGTAAACCCCCAGGGGCACTTGGACTTATATCATAAAAACAAACTCGTGCCAGGGGCCGAAAAAATGCCGTATCCTAAAGTATCGAACTCCTTAAATTTCTTAGCACTAGACTTAGGAGGCATTTCTGGCAGTTTAGGTAGAGACTTAGAACCTAAGGTATTTGATGTAGGAGATAATCCAGATGTGGCTCCACTTATTTGCTACGAAAGTGTATTCCCAGAATACGTAGCTCAGTTTACTAGAAAAGGAGCAGAAATATTACTGGTAATAACCAATGATGGATGGTGGCGAGATACCGATGGATATAAGCAGCACATGTACTATGCGTGCTTGCGAGCTATAGAGAATAGACGCGAGGTATTGCGTAGTGCGAACACCGGCATCACTTGTAGAATAGATAAAGTAGGGAACATACAAGAACGAACAGAATGGTGGGAACCTACCGTGCTCAAAGTATGGCCAAATATTTATAAAGAGCTTACCTTCTATACTAAGTACGGAGACTACATTGGCAGATTGGGTAGTTTTATAGGCATCTTCTTTCTCATAGGAATGCTTGTGAAAAGCATTACCCTACCCAAAAAGAAATAGTAAGATACAACAAGCAGTCACTAAGTAAATGGAAGTAAAAAACATCGGACTTACAGCATATTCTGCAGCCTTGCAAGTGCAGCAACAAGTGCACGAGGAGGTTTTAGCTGAGGGAAATGACACCCTAATTTTATGCGAGCATCCACACGTATATACTTTTGGTAAAAGTGCCGACAGAAATAACCTAGTCGTAAGTCCTGAATTCCTAATAAAACTTGAAGCGGAAGTATACGAAGCAGACCGTGGCGGAGACATCACGTATCACGGGCCCGGTCAGTTGGTAGGTTACCCTATTATTAATCTCAGAAAATACAGAATTGGAGTAAAGAAATACGTCGCAACTCTAGAACAAAGTATTATAAATGCTCTTGCTACATTTGAGATAATAGCATATCAGATAGAAGGACTTACCGGAATATGGGTTGGAGAAAAAGGAAGCGAAAGAAAGATAGGTGCAATAGGAATTCGGGTACGAAATGGAGTGAGTATGCATGGATTTGCTCTTAATGTAACCACCGATTTATCCTACTTTCAAAACATCGTACCATGTGGTATTGCAGATAAGGATGTCACCTCTATACACCAAGAAATAGGCCGCGGAACTGTTAAAGAATTCGCCGATGTCTTCCAAAAGAGTTTTAAAACTGAATGGCAAAAATCTTTAGCTTTGTAATACTAAAAAGCATAGTGAATGAACATAATAAAGGAGATTGTTCTGTGGATTATTGGCCTTACTATAACAGGTACGGTTCTAGTTATACTTTTTGCATTATTTGGCAGCTATAGCTCAGAAGAGCGTATAGGTCAAGTCATCAAAATGAGTAAGAAAGGATATATTTTTAAGACCAATGAAGGACAACTAAATACAGGAGAAATACAGCAAGGAATATGGGATTTCTCCGTGAAAAAATCTGAAAAAGAGCTACTGCAGCAGTTACGCACTGCTATGAATAAGGGCAATCGAGTAACCCTTCATTATGACGAAAAGTATGTCCAAGTTCCTTTTTTTGGCGATACAAAGTATTTTGTGACTAAGATCGAAGTACTGAGTGAATAGCATTGCATTATAGAGCCTCACCTCAGAGCCAAGTTCCTAAAGTGACCAGTCCACTTCTTCGTCCAAAAATTCATTCGCCTTACTAAAAGGCTTACTCCCAAAGAAGCCCGCTTTTCCCCCGGCATATACTTCTGCTGCTGGATGTGGAGAGGCAAGTACCAGATGTTTTGATTCGTCTATTAAAGACTTTTTCTTTTGAGCGTATGCTCCCCAAAGTATAAAAACCACCTTATCTCGATGTTCTGAAATGTGCTGAATAACTGCATCTGAGAATGTTTCCCATCCTTTTCCTTTATGTGCCGCAGGAGTCTTTTGCTCTACAGTTAAGATAGCATTGAGTAAAAACACCCCATGCTGAGCCCAAGCAGTCAGCTCTCCATTATCGGGGATGTCATGCCTTAGGTCAGCATTCAATTCTTTAAAAATATTACGAAGTGATGGTGGTATTCTATTACCTTTTCGCACGGAGAAGCAAAGCCCGTGTGCCTGGCCTTCTCCGTGATATGGGTCTTGGCCTAATATGACTACTTTCACCTTTTCTAGCTCAGTAAGCTCAAAAGCATTGAAAATTTCATCTTCTGGTGGGTAGATGGCAGCTCCTTCTTTCCGTCTTAGTTTCAGAAAGGCTTGTAAATCTTGGTAGTAGGGTTTGGATTCTTCCGTTTGAAGGAATGATTGCCAAGGTAAGTGCATTAGTCTGCCCCTCTCAACTTTAACTCTGTATTATACGGGCTATTAGGCACTACATATGTTTTGTACATCCATACAGCAGAGCCAATAAATGCTACAATAAAAAGAAGCATTATTAGAAATTTAGTGTGCTTATTTTTCATTTGCTAGTAATCGAAATACAAACTTATATAATAAAAGAATAATTGAAAGACTTAGAATCGTAATTCTCTGCCATTCAATTATGCTATCATTTAATTATGAAGTCTACTCCCCTACCTCTACAAAAGAATACTCTTTTGCAAAGCGAACCATCTGCTCTACATATCCTTCTTCTTCTACTTTTAAATCAACAAACTTACCTTGTTTATCAAAAGAAGGCACAAGCTTAGGCTGCACAAAACCACTATACGGTGCTAGCTCAAGACTCTCATATCTCTTAATCACTTCAGCATGCAATGCTTGATCTACTTTCACTCCATAACCTTCTACTAGAGCTTCAGCCGCTGCATAATCTCCTTCTGATTTTATACGTTGTATTTCCTTTAGCAACTCGCCAAATATCACTCGTAGCTTAGCATAATCATTTACAACAAAGTATGTTTTACCATCTACGACCTTCTTCTCGATCACATTGTTTTTTAGACCTTTTTCGTATGCCCAAGAAGCGTTCAACTGGCGATTTCGCATGTGATCTTCCTCTATATTTTCTCCTACGTCAAGTCTTCTTAGCTGTAGCATCATACCATTGGATATATAACTATCGTACTCAGCCTTTCCTACTTCTATGCTAGGCATTAGCTCAAGGTCTACCAATTTAGTATCGTAGATATAATATAATGCTACTAGATCAGCTCTAGCCTCTTCTAATGTATTACTATAGTTCTTTAGCGTCTCTTTTGGAGTACCTATTCCTGGATTTATCTTACCAGATGCGTGGCCTATTACTTCGTGCATAGCCGTATGCATTTTGCTAGATAGTTTACCGTGTTCCTTTATACGAGCTCTTACCTTCTCATCTAGGTAAAACTCATTTAAAGAGCTACTACCCCCTGCAGAATTATAGGCTTCTACGATATTCCCTAAACTTATAGACTTACTGCCGTTTGTGCTTCGTATCCAATTACTATTTGGCAAGTTGACTCCAATAGGCGTGGCTGGGGCAGCATCCCCCGCTTCCATAGCTGCATTTATCACTCTATAGCTTACTCCAACTACCTTTTCTTTTTTGTGCTCTTTTTGTATAGAGCTATTGTCTTCAAAGTATTGTGCATTTAGGCTCAATACTTCCATACGCTTAGATGCTTCTTTATCATTCACTTGAATAATAGCTTCGTATGCACCTTTATATCCTATAGCATCACCATATACTTCTATAAAACCTAAAATAAAATCAATGTCACCTTCCGTGCTACCTACCCATTTTATGTTCGTTTTATCCCATTGCTTTAGATCCCCAGTTTTAAAATATTCTATCAACATTCCGATGTGCTCTGCCTGAGCTTTATTCTCTGCTACTTTTTTGGCTTTTTCTAACCAGAAGATCATTTTATCCATAGCCCCACCATATAAACCACCGGACTTATATACTAGATCTACCAATTTACCATCTTGCTTTATCAATCTAGAATTTAGCCCATATTCTACAGGAGTTTCATCACCTGCGGTGACCATAGCAGCGTAATGAGCTATTGCTTCTTCTTCTCCTACTCCCTCTCCGTAATAGTTGTTAGCAGAAAGAGCTACCTTATCTACTCCTTTATCTTTCACTACTTTTTTGGCATCTAGGTTAGGATCAAAAATGAGCATACTAAATCGTTCAATAAACTGCTCTTTAGTTTCATCACCTTCTAAAGGTAAGTTAAGGTCTGGAGACTCTATTACCATTTGCATCAAAAATCCGGCATCAAATTGTGGCATAAATTTTTTCTCTGCATAGTGATGGTGAATACCGTTCGAAAACCAAAAGCGTTTTAAGTACTCTTCAAACATTAAAAACTCAGGAAAATTTCTATCACCTCGAGTATAGTTGGTATACAGCTCTTCTAGAGTCCTTTTTATGAGAATATTGTGCTTATAGTTTTGAGCGTATGTTATTTCTCTTCCACTTAATGCAGCTTGGCTTAAGTAATAAACCAATTCTTTCTGCTTCGTAGTAAGATCGTTGATGCTGGATGCATCGTATTTTAAGATTTCAAGATCTGAAAATCTATTGACTTCCTGATTCTCTTGCGTTTCTACTTCGAAACCCCTATGCTGTTTAATAGGAGACTTTACATCTACTACTTGCCCAAAACTTGGAATAAAATAAAGTAAACTTAGTCCTAATATGATTGCTGTTTTTTTCATTGTGTTTTATTGAGCCGCTAAGTTATTTAAATAATTGTCTCTGCTGTCTAGTTTAGCATGTATGAAAGTCATAATTAGATGAAATGTGCTAAATATCTCCTAAATAGAAAACTTCTTTTTCAAACCTTCTAAATCCTCTACCACCTTATCGTTAAGTGGAATACCGTATACTTCTCTCTCTTTTTCTACCAAGTATTCTTTTTCGCCAGGTACATATACTTCTTGGTCTGCATTTATTCTCTCTGCAGATTTAAAACTACGTATCCAATGGTCCATGCTTGTTTTGAACTCTGCTGCAGGTCTAAAACCCTCTATCTCCATAGCTCCTACCATATGGCCGAGTCCCTTGCCAGGCAAGTCTGGCAACATCGGAAGATAAGGTACAAATGGAGGCACCCATTTACCATAATTGGCACCAGAGAGCACTCCCGTAAGCACATCTACCAAGCTGCCGAGGGCATACCCCTTATGGCTACTAAGCTCTTCTAAACTACCTAAAGGCGTTAGCATTCCTCCGTCTGTCAATTCATCTATATTTTGACTAGGATTTCCATTCTTGTCTACCATCCATCCTTTAGGTATCTGCTTTCCTTCACGACTCGCTATTTCTATTTTACCACGAGCTACCGATGCCGTAGCTAAGTCTATAACCAGGGGTAATTCTTCATTGCTAGGAAAAGCATAGGCAATAGGATTAGTACCTAACATCGCCTGCTTACTGTGAGTAGGGGGAATAAAAGGTGTAGGATTGGTCATAGCCATCCCTATCATATCATGTGGCAAAGCCATCATGGCATGATATCCCGCTATACCAAAGTGATTACTATTCATAATAGCACCCCAACCACTGCCGTATTCAGCAGCTCTATCTATGGCTATTTGCATAGCTCTAGGAGCTACTACTAGTCCTAGTCCGCTATCTCCATCTATAGTAAAAGTAGATTTATGTTCTCGTACTATTTTAATAGTCGGTGTCATATTAATACGACCAGCCTCCCATAGCCCAACGTACCCCACAAGTCTAGACACTCCATGACTATCTATACCACGTACATCAGCACTTACTAGTACGTCAGCAGCTTGTAGAGCGTCGACATCAGAAGCACCCATCTTAATAAAAAGATCGACACTTAGTTTCAATAGTTCTTCTTTAGAAAACTTCTGCATTTGCAGGCAAAAATGAGGTTTTATATTGAGAGTGCACTTCGTGTTTATGCACAAATGCTGAATTTAAAAGCACATTTATCATACACTGTCATTTAACTTTTTAAGCTCATTTACAATCACTTAGCATAAAAATAAAAGAAATTGAAATTTTTTTTACCAATGAATGCAACATATTTGCAAGGCAACGAGTCTCTCTTTTGAACCAAAACAAAAACAGTACTAACGATAACCCATTGAATGAACACGATCTTATCAACGGATGTATTAAGAATGATGTGTACTGTCAGAAGCTTTTGTATGAAAAATATTCGCCAAAAATGATGGGTGTAAGTCTTAGATATTGCAACAGTAAAATGGAGGCAGAAGATGTGCTCCAAGATTCGTTTATTAAAATATTTGATAAAATAAAGACTTTTAAAGGGGAAGGTTCTTTTGAAGGATGGATACGAAAAGTAGTAGTATTTACAGCCCTTAAGAGTAATGATAAACGTGTAAAAAAATTTGAACCTGGCGACTTAGATAATGTACAAGAACCTTCATTAGACTCTAAGGCAGTAAGTAACATGGAGACGGCTTATCTGATGAATATATTACAAGAATTACCCGTTGGATACAAAACAGTATTCAACTTATATGCTATAGAAGGCTATAGTCATAAAGAAATAGGCAAAATGCTAGGAGTGACAGATGTTACATCTAGAACACAATACAGCAGAGCCAAACAATACTTATTAAAAACACTTGCCAAACACGGCATCAAGAGAATATGAACAACGAGATAGAAAATATCTTCAAACAGAAATTGGAAAATTTCGAATCTGCCCCTAGTGCAGGTTTATTTGATACAATACAAGCGGCAAGAGCTAAACATAAACGCAGAGCAATTTGGTTATGGAGCAGTGCTGCAATACTCCTATTTAGTCTGGGTTTAGGTTATACCTTATTATCTACTCCCTCAGAAAAGACGCTAGTAGAGCATGAAACCATAGGAAAAGAGCAAAAAACTGATCTTATTACTTTTGAAGAGCAAATATCCCCAGTAATAGAGAATGACAAATTTCAACCTTTAGACCAAAAGAATATAGATCCTAAAAAGGACGTTCAATTAATTAAAAATACTAAATCCAAATCCTTAAATATAGCGAATGCCTCTGTTTCTCCGGAAAAAACAAAAACCCAATCGTCTAGAGATGGTACTGTACTGCCTCATGCTGAAAACCTTACAGTAAATGAGGACTTAGCAAAACTGTACCAAAAAATACACGATGCTAACAAAAATGCAGACCCTAAAAAAGCCAAAGTATTTACACGAAATGGAGAATCTGAAGTAGAGCTATCTTCAGTACCAGTAACTGTCCTAAACTTAGAAACCCTTAGAAAAGGAGAAGTACTACAAGTTGAAAATTCTACTACAGCCATAGACTCCGCTCCCATAGCCCAAAACACTACGCCAAAGGACAATGAGAAAACAAACGAGAAACTACCTATCCATAAACTCGTAAAGTTATCTAGATGGGGCGTAGAAGCCAGTACAGGTGGCGGCTTAGGAAGCAGGATACTTAGTGGCCCTGCCGACTATGTAGCTATGCGAAATACTACCGAGTCTGTAAAATTCTCTACCGCTTATAACTTAAACGTACTGTATCGCATTAATACCAAGTGGAGTGCCCAAACAGGAGTATCTTTAGTAAATAGAAGAGAAAACCTAAGCTACATTACTGCAGACCAAATGACATACACGCAGCGTGAAGAAATAAGAACTGAGACCATCATTCACCCCGTATTAGGCGAGATAAAACGAGAATATACTGTCACCGTAACCGACAGTTTTATACAAAAAGGAACTCAAACAAAGCAAACTAACACCTATCTATATGCTTCTATACCGTTGGTGTTAGAAAGGGGTTTACAAGCAGGTAAAAAATGGTCTTTAATGACTAAAATAGGAGTGCTTGCAGGGATATACAGTACTGCAAATGGGCAAATAGTTACTGGAGAAGGACAGTCAGAAGACTTACAACCTATTCCTACCAAATCTGTTGGTTTCCACTCTTTTACTTACGGTATAGGTGCAGCATACAAATGTACAGATCGTATATCGCTCATCATGTATCCTCAAGCTTTTATTGGACTAAACTCTCTATTAAAAACTGATGTGGATGTGTCCCAAAAAGAACTAGGCTTTTATACTCATTTTGGACTTAGAATACAGCTTTAATTGAAAAAAACAGTAATCATCCTTCTATCTCTACTATGGGTTATGAATCTAAGTGCCCAAACTGCCTATAGCACACTAGGTGCTGAGCACGAGGTAAGAATTAATTCTAACGGATCCATAGGCATAAACCTTCAATCACTTACCCCTGCTTCTTTCTACAATAAAGATAGTTCTAAACCAATATTAGCTCAAGCAGGTCTTTGGCTAGTTGCCGAAGATGAAGATGGACAATATCATACAGCTGTACAGTACCTTTCTGCTAAAGATTCTTTTGATTTTTGGCCAGGACCTATAGATAAACTTACAGGCCAAACTGGCGATATGGAAGATTGGGATGCCACGTGGTATGTTTCTAATCAGATCATTACATCCCACAAAGAAAATTTCGAAAACCCAAGCTATAATATCCCCAAAGAGATAGCCAATTGGCCAGCACAAGGAAATGAAGGATTCGCTACTTATCTTGCTCCATTTGTAGACGCAAACTTTAATAGAATTTACGACCCACAAAATGGAGATTATCCCGCTATCAAAGGTGCAGAATCTGTCTATTGTATCTTCAATGATTTAGCAGATGAACACACCGCTTCTTTTGGCCAGGAGATTGGAGTAGAAATACAACTGATGGCCTACAAAACTTCAGGATCTTCTACCTTATTTCTAGAATATTTTATAATAAATAGAAGGCCTACTCAATACAAAAACATACAAGTGGGATTTTTTATATCTGGAGGGTGCGGGAATCCCGACGATAATTTTGCTGGCACTTTACAAACCTTTCCTCAGAGTATTTTTTTATTTAATGGTTTAGATACAGATCAAGGATACTTTGGGAATAATACGCCGTTCGTTGTTGCTACATTTTTAAACGAAAACCTAAAAAAATCAATTGCTTTTACAGATTCAGAATTAAAAAACGGT
>JBDNFQ010000408.1:0-2702 GCA_041689715.1 Bacteroidia bacterium | reverse complement strand
TACGTATTACAGCTATAGTCCCACTCACCACAGCCCAAATTTCTATTAGACCCCGTGCTCACTCTTGCACCTTTGCATCGCATAGCGTATTGCATGAGTATTTTGGAGTAAGAATCTGTCCCATCTGGGAATTGTACCATAGTATCTCTCGTAGTTTTACTATAGTCTAAGGTTTGCACCACTATAGTGTCTTGGGCTAATGAAGACAAAGAGAAAAAGGATAAAAGCGTAAAGATTGAAACTTTTAAATTTGACATAGGCTTCGAAAATACGGATACTTTATATTATTTAGTGTAAGATAAAAAGGAAGATTGACTTTATATTTATGTTCTTTGTGGTGTTGAATATCTTATTCGTAGCAAATCGATTTCCGTATCCGCCTTTTAGAGGAGATAAACTTAAGATATATAATCTGACACGCAGGCTTGCCGCTAAGCACGATTTATACTTAGTTACTTTCTACGAAAAGAGGGAAGAGCTCCAATATCTTAAAGATATTCAGCCCTATTTTAAGGAGATAGAGTTAGTCTATTTGCCTAAATGGCGTTCAGTGTTGAATGGAATTCCAGCTCTCTTTTCTAGCACACCTTTACAGCTTGCTTATTTCAAAAGTGCTAAGATGAAACGTATGGTAAAGTTTGCTATAGGTAAGTATAATATAGACGTGATACACACCCAGCATTTGCGTATGAGTCAATATACTAGTAAGATAGCTATACCAAAGATATTGGATTTGCCAGATGCTTTTTCATTGTATTTTAAAAGAAGAAAAGAGACCGAAAGACCGCTAGTTAATCGTTTAATTGACGCTATAGAGACGGGCAGAATAACCAAAGCAGAGAAAATAATCGCCAATTATGATAAGACATTGGTCTGTTCAGTCGAGGATCAAAAGTATTTAGAAAAACTACACAAAACGGATAATGTAGACATACTTCTCAATGGAGTTGATCTAGAGACATTTGAAGTGGGAGAGGGACATGATTATTCCCATAATCATACGCTGCTATTTACAGGCAACATGGACTATGCACCTAATGTAGATGCGGTAAAGTATTTTGTAAAAGAAATGTGGCCAGCTATTGCACAAGCAAATCCTAATACCCAATTTATCATAGCTGGGCAGCGACCTGTAGAGGTCGTTAAACAACTGGCTAATGATAGGATAGCGGTCACCGGTTTTACCCCTGATCTTAAAGATATGTATGCTGAAGCAAGTGTAGTGATAGCCCCACTACGATTTGGTGCTGGCACTCAGAATAAGGTACTTGAAGCTATGGCTATGGGAGTTCCTACGGTATGTACTCACATTGGATTCGAAGGTTTACAGATAGAAAGCGGACAAGGTGTGATAATGGCTAAGGAAAAAGAAAAATTTATTCTAGAAGTGAATATACTGCTATCAGATACAGCCAAGAGGCAATCCGTTGGAGAACAGGGATTAGCAATAGCGAGGACCCGATTTAGCTGGGATAGGATAGCTCTACAACTGGAGAAGTATCTGGAAGAAGTAGCAAAGAAATAAAGCTAGTCTAGTATCCGTTTCTTGGAATAACCTGAGTTCGATTATTATTTTGGATTCAGAACATCTTTAAATATTGAGTTTGGAGTGAATGTGGTGAAGGAATAGCGAGCTATTCCAAGACAGTTTTAGGAAGAAAATGGCTGTTTAAATGTGTAATTGACCTATTTTGTCCATAAAATCTCGTGATCATCATTGTTTTATCTTGATATAGCTCGCTATATCAAGATAAAACATCTCGCCTACAAGGTTTTATGAAAATCTGCATCTCAAATGTCTATTAGGCCTCAAAATCAGGTCAATACTCACTGCACATAAAAAAAGCCCTAGACTTTTGTCTTGGGCTCTCAATTAGAATTAATTAATATGTTGTATTAATATCTTCTTTCGCCTCTTTCTGGTCTGTCTTCAGCTACTTTCACTACTAGGTCTCTTCCTTCGAAAGAAGACTCGTTTAGCTCAGATATTGCTTTTTGTGCATCAGCATCTTCAGCCATCTCTACAAAACCAAATCCTTTTGATCTGTTTCTGTCTCTGTCAAAAATTACTTTAGCCGAAGTTACTTCACCAAATGGTTCAAAAATCTCTCTAAGGTCTTGGTCGTCTGCACTAAACGGCAAACTTGCTATAAAAATGTTCATTGTGTATTATAAAAAAAGTATGTTGAAAATTAGAGAAAACGGCTATGGTTAAAGCCTGTAGAATTATATAAAAAAGCCATTTTATTTCTCTGTTTAGCTGCAAATTTATGCTATTTATGTGATATGTAACTTATTTATTTATTTTGAGGAGCCAAACTAAAGCACCACCTGTCATATACATAAGTAGCCCATACACTGCTGGTGCTATGCCGTATGCAGCATTACCAAGTAATGTTCCAGCGACTGCTAGAGCCATGGTAGCATTCTGTATTCCACTCTCTAGTGATATAGTAGTAGCTTGTTTTTTGTCGAGTTTTAACAACTTAGCTGTAGCAAATCCTGCAGTCATAGTGGATACATTGAGTAATAGGGCAAGTAACCCTGCATTTGCGAAGTAGTTTCACTAGCATCCGAAAGTTAGAATAAACAAAAGCCTTTAGAATTCCATAAATTTGAGTTCGACAAAAAACTTTCAAAATATGGGACTCTTTAGGCGAAGTAAAAATACTAACAAACCTCTTATTACGCAAATAATAGAT
>JBDNFQ010000407.1:0-1985 GCA_041689715.1 Bacteroidia bacterium | reverse complement strand
GATCTCCATTTTTGTCTGCAACATTCTGAACCGCCGTAATCTCAAAATGCTCTAGCAGTTTTAAAGGCAATATTTGCCCGATTAATACATCACTTATCACACTACAAAACTAACTACTCCCCGTAAATTCCATGTGAGCCAAATATTGGAATAGACGCTTTGTAACCTTGCCAGAATTAACAACGTGTTTGTATGAGAAAAATTTAGAATTATTTATAGCGTTGTTTAGTATAGTGCTGTAGATAGAAACTGTGATTAGGTAGAAGGTTAGAGTTATGTAATACCCAAATGTTTCTGAGCCCTTCCACATAAGCCAAAAATCATAGAAGCCGTGTGATAGCACAGCAAGTACAAAGAATAGGAAAATAGTAGCTACAGGGTATTTAGTCTTTTTGTATTTAGCCAGTATGATACCATAAGCGAATAAGGCTGTATCGAACGTATGAGAAAGTACCGCTATAATAGTGCGGCCTAGAGCTACCCCTTCTCCGTATCTCTCTATATACAGTATATTCTCAGCGGCAGCAAATCCCAATGCCGAGAATGTAGCAAATCCCAAGAAGTCTATGGGCTCGTTAAAAACTTTTGGAAAGAGATAATAGGTCACGATAAGAGGCAATATCTTTACTATTTCTTCTGGAAAACCAACTTCTAGTGTAGCGTAAAGAGCCACTTCCCACCATGCTCCATCCTGATTAAATCCGACATCTCCAAGCAAAAAATGTAGGAGAAAGATAAGAAAGGTGCAAGCAAAGCCTAGGGTAAAAGTGAAGAGGATGTATTGAAATTTCTTCTTATCATAAATGTCTATCAAACGATAGTAGTCCACCCAAATCCAAGAGAGGAAAATGGCAAAGACATAAATAAATAAGGTGTGTGCTATTTCCAAAGGCTTCTTATTGCAAAGTTACTCGCTAAAGTGGTCCATTACTAATTGAGCTTTTGCAGGACCTACAATGCTTGCTATTTCTTCGAATGAAGACTTCTTAATCTTGGCTACAGATTTGAAAGTACGCAGGAGTAGAGATGCGTTTTCTTGCCCTATCCCTTTTATTTCGGTAAGTTTAGTTGCTATAGTTTCTTTGCTACGCCGATTGCGGTGATGGGTTATACCAAAGCGGTGTGCTTCGTCTCGCATAAATTGAATTACCCTTAGACTCTCAGATTTTTTGTCAATATAGAGTGGCAAGCTATCTCCAGGGTAGTAAATCTCTTCTAGTCGCTTGGCTATACCTATTATCGCAATTTTGCCATATAAACCTAAGTCAGCAAGTGCTTTTACCGAGCTACTTAATTGTCCTTTGCCACCGTCTATCACTATGAGTTGTGGTAGCGGCTGCTCTTCAGCTACCATTCTGCTATATCTACGAGTAAGGGCTTCGTACATACTAGCAAAGTCGTCTGGACCTTCCACCGTTTTTATATTGAAGTGCCTATAGTCTTTTTTGCTTGGCTTCCCATCTCTGAAAACTACACACGCACTCACAGGGAAAGCCCCTTGTATATTAGAGTTGTCAAAACACTCCATGTGATAGGGTAGCTCGGTGAGTCTTAGGTCGTTTTTTATAGCAGAGAGTACGCGGTCTATCTTTACTTGTGGGTCTAGTTTTTCGTATTGATTGCTTTTCTCTTGCATATAGAGACTAGCATTTTTATAGCTTATTTGTAGAAGTTTCTTTTTGTCACCACTTATCGGAACTATAAAATTGCCTTCTAATGGTAGACGTACAGGCACTATTATTTCTGTAGTTTCTCTCTCATCCTCTATTACATCACCGTAGGCTATTTCTAATAACTCTTCTGTGGTTTCATCCATTTTTTTCTTCATCTCCATGTTCTTGGATTGAATGATAACACCACCTGAGATACGTAGATAGTTTATGTAGGCATATTTGTCATTTTGAGCAATGCTAAGTACGTCTACATCATTTATGTGAGGGTTTACTACTGTGCTTCTGTTTTGGTACTGGTCTAGTATCTCTAGT
>JBDNFQ010000406.1:0-8141 GCA_041689715.1 Bacteroidia bacterium | reverse complement strand
TACATTCATAAGGTCAGAGCCTAGTTCGTTAGCTAAGAGTACACTTACCCTATGTGTCGCTCCTAGTGTCGAGTAGTTGAGGGTTTCTTCCTCCAAATAATACAGCAATGACTATGATTACTTGTCTATCTATATCTACTTTGAAGCTTATAAATTAAGGGAAACGAGAGCCTACTTGTACTTTTCTGGTCTTACGAAAACGCTCACGAAAAAGTAGCGGATTGCTGGCAATATGTACAATTGTTTTCTTGTAGTCTTCGAAAAACTCTTTTCCAAGACCAGAACGTTTTTGATTATACCAATCTACCGTTTCTCTCAGATCTTGTTTGGCAAGATCATCAATGAGAAGATCAAAAGTCATGCAAGAGATTTGTCCATTTCTTTAATGAAATCATCCATTGGACTTAATCTATTTGGGTCTCGCTCCATTGCCTTTAGTCGTTCAGTGATAATTTTGATATTAGCTTCAGATAAGTCATCACTGAGAATCTCCTCAGTTTCTTTAGACCACCTAATGTTATTCTTTTCAAGGTAATTTAAAAACTGTTCTATCTTACTGTTCTCTATATCTACTGTTACTTTCATAACTTTATTATATTTTCAAAGATACGAAAAAAGGAGGATACTATCTTAGGGCATGGTGTATAAGACCTCAATTCTATCTCCATCAACTTCTCCTGCAAGGGAAGTTGATGACAAAAAGCTATTATGGTATTAGTACGTAGTTTTATCTTTACTTTGTATGACATTGTAATTTTATGAAAATCAGTTTCATTCTATTTTTTATACTAACTATATGTTGCCACCTAAGTTCTAATGCTCAAGATATACATGAGATTTCACTTACAGCAGAAAAGTTAGATATGGTCAAAGGAGGCTTCTATATAGATACTGTAGAAGATCATAGAACTAATAAAGAGGATATTGGATTTGTGAAAAAAGGCTTTTTTAATAAGCCAGTGCGTGCAAAATTGAGTGGAGGACTTCTATTTATGCTAGAAAACTATTTCAACTATAGCTTACCAAGAAGAGGCGATAAAAGACCAATTGTGGTAAGGGTTATGGAATTTGAAATATCAGAAATTACAGAATTTTCTTCGGAGTTTGCTGTAGCGAAGGTTACCATTGAATACTATTACGGCACTAATCTTTTATATACAAGTAAGGAAGAATTGACAACTAGAGGCCTAGATGTTACAAAAATTCATCCTACAAATATTTCTGATGTTTTAATACAATCGCTACGTCATTTTGATAGAACTAACTGGCAAGATAAGCTGACAGATAGCGATACTCTTAATAGCATTGACTTGATATCTGCAGATACAAAAGAACAGTCACGAGACTTGGTGCGGCGAGATTATCCACCTATGGAAAAGACAAATAGCAAGCAAGGTTCAGAAAAACGAAATGTAGTTACTATAGGCTATCAAATAGGTGGATTTACATTAGTTGGTTTAGACTATGAGGTTCGAGTTAGTGATAATTTTGGTATTCATTTCGGGGGAGGCTTCGCTGGCTATACTGCTGGACTGAAAGTACATACTAACGCTAAAAAGAATAGCCCATTCTTTAATATTAATTATAAAGATGGTGGGTTCGGATTATTAGAAACGGCTGGTTTAGAGTTTGGTGGGAGAATACCCTTTTCTAGGAAAAGAGATTTTGGGTTGCATCTTCAGGCTGGTTTCGGGAAAGTACTTAGTGCAGATCCGGCGTTTTCTGAAAGACTCTTTGGTTCGTCAGTGCCTCCAGATTACATGCTCACCGTTGGTATTGGATTTGGCTGGTGATTATAGATTATAGGAAAAAGTTCGGGAAGTAATTCTCGCTGATAGTAAATAGGAAAGGTTACTCTTAAGCAAGCAACTCCTTATAATCTATATCCAAAGCATCAGCAAACTCTAAAAGTGTACGCAGGGTGATGCTTGTTTTACCTTTTTCAACTCTACTTATTGATTGTCTATCCTTCAGCATTTCCAGAGCCAGCTGCGTTTGAGACCAATTTTTAGACTGTCTTGCATGTCTAATATTAGTGCCAATGTTCTTTTGCAATTCCTCTATATTCAAGCAAGTGCAAGTAGGTTCTTGTATTAATTTATTTTGTAAACAAAATTGTTGCTATTTGATATTTTTTACTATTTTCGTATCTTTACCGTATGAAAAAGTCTCTCATTATATTACTTCTTGCACTTCCCTTTGTATTGACTACGTGCAAAGAGGATGAGCCACAATACCTCGGTGAGTTCCGACTAGGCCCAGAAGGAGAAGCCTACATCAAATTTGAACCGGGGAGTTACTGGGTGTATGAAAATGATAAAACAGGGGAACGAGATAGTATTACAATGGCATGGTATAGATCAGAAATGATACATTTTGAAGGAAAATACTTAAGAGAGTATTACAGAGAACACATTGAGTTTAAATGGAATCTTAATAACAGTGGTTCATATATTTCATACACACCTCACCCTTTTGTTGACGTTACCCCTGATGAAATCTGGCAAAGCTCTGTAAGAAGATGGGCATTTACAACTACCCAGGAAGCAGGAAGCCCAAGTACTATTGTATTTATGCCTACAACACATAAATATGGGGGTGGCGTAAGCGGACAAATCACTACCTTAAATAAAACCCATGACAGTCTTAAAGTACAAGGAGAATGGTTCTATGATGTAGCCGAATTTGAGATAGATAATGATTGGATGTGGGATAGTAAACCCACAAAATATTTTTGGGCAAAGAACATTGGTTTGATAAAACGTGAGCAATACAGCCATTTGGACAATGGTTATATACAAGGATGGCACCTAATCAAATATAACGTAACACAATAATCAAAAATAGAAGTATATGAAATCTAAATTTACATTAATTATTATCCTTTTTCAAACTTTGGCCTCGGCTCAAGTAAAACCAGTAGACGAACTAGAAAATACGTATTGGAGCTATAGACATAAGCTCAAAACAGAGTTTCTTAAAATTGGTTCAGAACCCGGCCACTCACTGCCTGCATATCAACGAGACTACAGCAAGAAGTGTGGAGACACTTATGGTACTATCTCTTTTGGTGATGGGGTAATAGACTTAGGTGAGTATATAGCCACACTCGCAAGTGAGTACAAACTGCTAAAGCAAAGCAATCAAGATCTCACTGCTACCACTAATGAGTTGTACTATGCACTAAAAGCTATTGGTAGACTAGATGGATTTGCAGAAATATTCTTCACTCTAGACCCTTTACAAGCTGCGTATAATGGTTTCTTTTCTCGGTCAGATGTGCCTAGTGATATGTACCGCATCATTAATCATAATGAAGCCGCAGCAGATGGTAGTGTACTTACGTTGCAAGACTATCAACCGCTCAATATTGGTTTAAATTTTCAGCACAGTCCCAATACCGCGGGCCCAATACCTGCTAATAATCCAGATGCAGAAGGTGGGGCGGTAAAGGCAACCAATTTTTTATATGGAGGTACTACAGACTATATCGTTACTGCAGTAAATGATTGTTACTTTAAACGATTTAATGACGGACGAGATATCGATCATATGGTCGATAATGAAATGAGCCAGGACCAAGTGTATGGTATTATACTGGGTCTGTACAGTGTATACAAATTAGTGCCTGCTGATGTAGGTGCTCAACCAAATGCTGAAGATGGCGATGATTACATAAATTTTCATAGCTATGTAAAATATTTGACAGATGAAATAGTGAGTTATTGTGCTAAGATGAAAACTGTGAAAAATGCCTATGTACCAATAAATGATAACTTAGATCATAAATGGTGGCATCGTGTTTCTGAGATGCGAACTACTTGGTTTATTACCAATAAAAACAACAATGACAGACAGGTTTGGAGAGGGTCAAATCTATGGGCTTTTGCATATCCCATGAGCCAGATAGCCCATGAGATGACCGGTAAGATCTATCATGCCAATGTATTGATAGAATTTCCGAAACTTATAGATCAATTAAAGTTAGTTGGGGCCTCGATAGCTATACCAATTGTTAGCACTGCTGGAGGAACTGTATTGGGAGGAGCAATCGGGTCAAGAATTCCACTTGTAGGCATCCCCGTAGGGGCGACAGTTGGTGCAGGTGGTGGATTTGTAGCAGGAGTATCCGCAGTGCTTGGTACAATAATGATCACTCAACAATTGGCATATGATCCACAAATGATATGGTATAATGTTCAACAAGTCCCAATCCTGAGACCTAATGAACACTTAGCAAATCAGATGATATTGAAAGTAGCGGCAATGAATCCTAATAATAGCAATTTACGGTTTCAAAATATGATAAATGCTGTTCCAAATTCGGAGCCATTTGCACTTATTCGTCACTCATTACATCCTACTAAATATAATCTGCCAAGTAATATTGGAACTTCTTATTGGCATTCAAGATTATCAGAGGCTTATTGTTATGGAGCTGGCAAAACAGCTTTAAATTTAAACACTACGCCTACTTATTGGAAAATTGGGGAGGTGCTTAGTCTTACCGCTGTAGCTAAACCGGAATCAGAAGTAAATAATACCGAAAGAGTTGGTTTGGGCTATATGTTGATGCATAATTTATGGAGACTGGCTGATGACAATCAGACTGATGTATTTAAAGAAGAGCTGTGCCCTTGCTATAGCACGGCTCTAGTCCGCAATCATAATTCTAGTATACTTCATTCTTGGGATGCTAAACCTAAAGTATCTGAAATTAGTTCAATAGAAATCACACCTCGTAAATTTTCTGACTATGCAGATATAGAAATCCCAAAATCCTTTTATCTAACTCATGACGTAGCAATCAAAAGTAACGGACTTTTACGAGTCGCAGGAGATTTAACGGTGTGTGGAGCACAACTCACAGTGGAATATGGGGGTGAAGTTTTTATACCCAATACAGACCCAAACTACCCTACGGAAATGATAGTAGATAATGGTGGTATACTTAATATGCAGTCCATCGCAAGACTGAGAATAGACGATAACTCAACATTACGGATAGGTAGTGCAGGTAAATTAGTAATAGATAAAAATGTACTTATAATATTGGATGGTCCGAATGCTAATCTTATTATAGAAGGGACATTAGAAATAAAAGGGAATGCAACATTTAGGATACTTGGTGGGCCAAAAGGACTTGGTTATGTTACTTTCAAAAAACATAAAAATGCTGTCAACGGAAATGAAACTTTTGCCGAGATTATTGGTGCTGGACCTAATGCTAGAATAGATATAGTAGGGACTAGTAGTACTCAAAGGGTACTAAAAATAGATGGGAACTTTGGCGTGATAGTTCCAGAGTCTATTTCACGTTTTAAAGTGACTAATGGCAAAATAGAATTGGGTGAATTAAGTAGATTGCACGTAGCTTGTCCTGTTACTTTGGATAATTGTAGAATAAACACCATAAACGAGGTAAATGACTACTATTATTATGCAGGTCTTATTACTGCTGGGCAGTCAAATGTATTAGTTAAAAATTGCGTTTTCAGACAAGGTTTAATGGGTGTGTTGGCAGAAAATTATTTTTATCCGCATAGCAAGCCAGTTATTGATGGGTGCAGGTTTGAAGATATGATAATAGCCATACGTGTAGATGGTGGAGGCTTAGATTTAAAAAATACATCTGCAAGTGTAAATAGCTGGAACCTTGTAGCCCTTGGTATTAACACAGACTGTGTGTTCGAAGAAGTGTATTTTGGACAAAGCAAGACAAATCTATTTAGTGGTTCTTCTAGTGGAGTATTAAACTGGTATCAAGGTGGCATAAGCAATAATTATGAAAGTGGATTATTAGTAGTAGGTACTACTTTCAAGCCTAAGTGTTTGAGCATTAGAAATAATGCAGGACATGGATTACAAACAAGAGGGGGCAGTTATGTATCTCTGAGTGCTAGATTAGATGCAGGCTATAATTATTTTACATCAAATGATAAAGCTGGAATTTATGACCGTACGTTTGAAGGAGATCTTTTTGGAGCTGGTAAAGGATTAGGTGTAGGTATAGAACTACTCGATGGTTTTAATAGCTTTAAGGACAACGGAACATATGCAATTGATGCGGTTATAAACCCAGGCAGTATAACTGTTTCAATGGGTGCGTACACTTTAGAATCAAGTAAAAACTATTGGGGTACGAGTACTGCTCCTGTAAATCAAACAGATTATAAAACTTATCTAAAACATAACTGGGGAAGTCCATTAATGTATCCAGATATAGCTACCAATGGCAATCATTTGTTTTCAGAATATCAGCACCTTTCTGGCCAGTTTGGTACTTGCCTTCAAGGCGAGTTAATGGTTCCTGATAGCTTTTCTGGTGGTCATATCATTGATTGTACAGATGCTTTTGATGGTGGAGTGCTAGATGGTCAGCCAGTAGTAGTAGCTTGGGAAGAAGGGAAGACATATCTTTTTAAAGATAATAATCCGGAACTAGCAATGGTTAATTTTACAGAATTGCTTTTACATGATTTTGATTGTCCTCAGTCCAATGACCCACAATATATTATGTATACATCCTATAAAAATTACATGATGGGATATGCAAAGTTGCTTGGCGATGTAGATTCTCTAGAAATTCCCAAAACTCCTCTTATAGACAATACCATAGGCTTGTTAAATACCTTGCTTATAAAGGCGGAAGATTCTACAACAGGATGGAATTCGTATAACTTTATGCTAGAAGTAGATTTAGCAGATTGTTACAGAGCAAAAGATGATAGACTTACTGCTCTAAGCATGTATGATGATATGTTGCTAAAAAGCGAATATGCTAGTCAGTATGACCTTATTGAGTACTATAAGTGCATTGCTGAAGGAGAGCACAGAGTGCTCAATGGTGAAATTAGCATCTATGATAAGCTAGAACAATATGCTTGTCAGCCTCCAATAGAAGGTTATGATGAGATTATAAATACTGGAATTATTGATACCCGTGCTGGTGCTACTGATAGTACAGGCATAGCTATAGCAACAGATTTTCAAATTTTATTACATCCAAATCCAACCAATGGTTCATTTACAGTGTCTTTCAATGATGAGATATTAAATCAATTTGTAGGAGAGCTTGCAACTTTAGAAGTTGCAGATGGTTATGGCATAACCCATATTGATTTAAATAACGTTGATATCAATACACCAATAGTGCTTAACCTAAGTGGATACCAAGCAGGAGTATATCATATAAGATGTGTGATAAATGGTAACCTATTCACGAAGTATCTAATCTTGACCGACCAGTAGTCTTAGAATAATATATCTTTAAACAAAAATGCCGTTGTAAATTAGCAACGGCATTTTTTGATGTGGTAGATTAAAAGGGATCTACTCTTCTTCCACTATCTCTAGATCACTTAGAAATCCTTTTAGATTCATAATGATAGGTACATTCATAAGGTCGGAACCTAGTTCATTAGCCAAGTGTACACTTACCCAGTCCAATCTATAGATTACATCAAAGACAGACTGCACCGTATATTCTGGTATCTGTAGTGGAAGTACTTTGTTGTTTTCTAACTCTAAGTGAGATATTAGGAAATCAAAACGAGCTTCTACTCTCAGGTTTTGTGTAGAGTATAGCATTATGAAATTAGTGTCTAATCTGTCTGTATAACTCTCTATCACATTGTGATTGCTCTCTGGCAATATATTGATGAAACCTTCTAGCTTACTGTTCTCATTAAGTTGTTGCGTGAATCGAGTAGCTACAGGAGCAAACTCTCTGTCGCATACTATCACAAACTTTTTACGAGGTGTGTTTTTAAAGAATTCGAAGATACGAGTTCCGCTTTCTTGCATTCTTTCTAGGTTGCTATCAAAGTGATCTTTTACTGCTTTTAAGATAGGAGCATGGTCTTGACCCATAAGTTCTCCTAAAATCATAAGTATAAAACTTAATCCAAACCCAACAGTCATCCTAGGTTGGTAGCCACCTTTCAGGTCATACGTTTTTAGGTTATTCTCATTAGCAAGTTCCTTGAGCGTACCGCCACCCGTTATTATAACGATTTTGCAACCTTGTTCCTTTGCCTCTTCAAAAAGGCTAAGAGTCTCTTCTGTATTGCCTGAGTAGGAGTTAAGTACTACTAATGTTTTTCTACTGATGAATTTTGGCAGATGATAGTCTGCTACTG
>JBDNFQ010000405.1:0-3825 GCA_041689715.1 Bacteroidia bacterium | reverse complement strand
TCTAGAGCTATAGCCGCATAGCCCAATACAAAAACTACTATAATAAGTATTCCCATTTTTATAAATATTGCGGCAAAAAAACGATTTTTTAATCGCTTATTTTTGAAATCGTAGGAAATTCTTGCACAATTTTTATTTCATTATTTATACGGGAAACATAAAAGTGCTGCAAGCCATTGGTGAGTAGGGCATAGCTTACATTTAATAGACTTAAGTAATAAGCTACCTGATTGAGTGTTTTTTCGTTTATGGGTAGATATGGGGCCTTGCACTCTACTAGTAGTTTTGGAGTGCCTAAAGTGCTCAAGTACACTATATCATACCTTTTTTTGGATTTTGGTAAGCTTCGCTCTACACTTAGTAATCCTATTCCAAATCCATTGGCCACTAATTGGTGCAAGCAGTGCTGACGAACCCATTCTTCTGGAGTGAGCATCACGTACTTTTTTCGCACTATATCCCAGATATAATTTTTATTATTTTCAGTTTTTATTTGAAAGTTAAATTTATCGAAGTTTAATTGCACAACTTAAATCAAAATCTTGGCCAAAGGTAGTAGTTCATATAGTGAATACAATGCATTGCTTAAGCAAATAGAAGGCAATGAAATAGCTCCAGTGTACTTACTACATGGGGAGGAGTATTATCTGCTAGAGCAAATATTGCAAAAAATAGAAACTGCTGTCTTAGATGAAGCCACAAAGAGCTTCAATCATCAGCTTTTCTATGGGAAAGAGACAGATGTCTCAGATATTTTAAATGCTGCAAAACGTTTTCCTATGATGGCAGAGAAGCAGCTCATAGTGTACAAAGAAGCTCAATACTGTCGAACTCCAGATCAAATTATACCGTATTTGGAAAACCCTACTCCTAGCACCGTGCTAGTCTGGTATCATCCAGGTAAAAATTTACCTATGAATACTAGGGTGGGCAAAAGGTTTAAAGAGTTAGCCATGGTATTTACGGGGAGTCCTGTGCCAGAGCGAGATATTAATCCTGTTATAACACAGTATATCAAAGAACAAGGGTATGATATAGAGCCAAAGCCACTTCATTTGCTCATAGAAAATAGTGGAGCTAAGTTTTCGGTAATAATAAAAGAGCTTGACAAGGTTTTCAGTAATTTAGAAAAAGGAAATAAGATACGAGAGGAGCATATAGAAAAATTTGTAGGCATAAATAAGGAATATAATATCTTCTCCTTACAAAAGGCTTTGGCTCAAAAGCAAAAATCACGCTCTATAGAAATATTAAATTATTTCTTAAATAATTTAAATACTAACCCTGTGGCCTTACTTAATGGTGCCTTGTTTAGCTATTTTAAAAAGGTGGCCATCACTCAAAGCATGATGCGTAGTACAGATAAAGAAATAATGTTAGCTATAGGCATTCCTCAGTTCTTTATAAACGAGTATAGGCAAGCCGCGACTAATTTTAGTGGGAAAAAGATACTAAAAGTGATAGAAGCACTGAATGATTGCGACCTGAAATTTAAAGGGATAAAGGAAAGTACAGGAGATCAAAAAGGAATATTTGAGGAGACAATTCTCAAGATTCTTAGCCTTTAGTTAACTTTTATATCCACGTTAAATAATAATTATTTAATTTTACGAACTAATAAAACAAACATCAAATGAAAAAAAAGTTACTTACGGTATTACTTTCAGCTCCTATTATACTCTTGGCACAGAGTGGAGTAAAGGTATTAAATGTGTCGAACACTAATAGCACACCAGTAGAAAAGGTGAGAGCTATAGACCCTGCAGGTTCAAAGCCAGACCAAGTGCAGATAAAAACTACAGCAGATTATAAAGCTAAAAAAGAGCAAAATTTTACAGGAGTAGAGTTAGGTAAGACGTATTACGATTTACAGACTAACTCAAGCCCGGGTCGTAGAATAGTATTACACGCAGATGGAACAATTTCTGCTGTGTGGACTGCTAGTCCTACAGATGCAGATGGTTTTCCAAATCGTGGAACTGGGTACAACTATTTTGATGGAAGTGACTGGCTCATAGATAGAGACAATAGAATAGAGTCTACTCTTAGAACGGGGTGGCCTTCTATTATGACATTAGAGGATGGTTCTGATGCTGTAATGGCTCACGTTTCTTCAACGGGTGGTTTTGCATTATCAAAGAATGGTTCTGCAGGTTCTACCACTTTTACTTCGGGTAGCACTGCTATTTTAGATGACGTTTCGCAAGTAGGAATCGATAGAGTGCCCATCTGGAATAGAAGTGTAGCAAGCAATGGTAAAATTCATACTATTTCTAACTACTGGGCTAGCGAAGAGTCTAACGTTCCGGTGGTCACTAGAAATGGTGTAACTAGTCCTACCACATACAGTAGATGGAATATAGCGGGAGATGCTGCAGAAGTGGAGCATATACTACTTCCAGGGTACGACAGTACTTTATATAATTCTGGGGGTGGAGATACCTATGCTATAGATGCTCGAGATAGTATTATCGCTATTCTAATTGGAGGATTGGGTGATCCACTTTCTCTTTGGAAAAGCGAAAATAATGGTGAGACTTGGACTTATACTGATGTAGATCAATTGCAGTACAAAGGAAAGAGGGGACCTGGACAAATGTTTTTGAGTGGAGATACAGTCAATACAAATGACGGTTCAATAGATGTGATGATAGATGCTAGTGGAAGTGTACACGCATTCTGGGGACTTGGCAGAGTACTAGCAGTTTTAAATCCAGATGATGCTTCAGATACTGCAGTGAATTTCTTTCCTGGACAGTCTTCTTTAATACATTGGAAAGAAGGTAGCACTGAGTTGCAACTTGCAGGAACATCTGTAGACAGAAACGGAGATTCAATTTATAATGTCACTCGTGAAACATATTCTGGATTATTGACAGGTAGTGCTGTTCCATCTGATCTCAGTTCAGCTGCACGAGTTGGTAGTACTTCTTTAGTTACTATGCCTAGTGCTAGTATGGATACAGAGGGTAATCTTTTTGTTGTGTTTAGTGCCGCGACTGAGGGTGTGACTCACTTCTATAATGCTAACTTTAGAGATATCTATGTATCATACTCTACAGATGGAGGTGCTACTTGGAATGGGCCACAGAATATCACTCAAAATGGTCTTATGGAAGATAATTTTCCTTGTGCTGCTAAAATGGCTGATGACTTTTTACACCTGATTTACCAAGAGGATGAAACTCCAGGTACTTTCTTGCAAAATCATGATCCAGTTAAGGGAACGCACTTTAATGAGATAAACATCATTAAATATGCGGCGGTACCTACTAGTGATATTCTAGGTAATTTACTAGGTAACTATGTGCTGACTTCTGTAAAAGAGGCAAATCAAGCTAAAGTATTTGTAGTAAGTCAAAATCAACCTAATCCATTCACAGGTACTTCTGATGTTATAATCTACTTAAGAGAAGGTTCTGACCTTACTATTACGGTATCAGATATACTAGGAAACATAGTAAATGAAGGAAATGTGGGTAGACTAGGTGCAGGTAATCATACTGTGACTTTAGATGCCAATGGCTTAACTGCCGGTATGTATTTCTACACGTTGAGCACTAGAGATCATAGTGTGACTAAAAAAATGCAAGTAAAATAATTGCACTAAAAATACAAGAGAATCCTACGACTGAAAAGGCGTAGGATTTTTTTTAAAATAATATTGATGCAAGTATGAATTTTTTTTACATTTGCAGCCCTTTAAGAAAAGGAATGCGGGCGTGGTGAAATTGGTAGACACGCTAGACTTAGGATCTAGTGCCTCGCGGTGTGAAGGTTCGAGTCCTTTCGCCCGCACTGTAAAAACGAAATAAAGCCCTGATA
>JBDNFQ010000404.1:0-6839 GCA_041689715.1 Bacteroidia bacterium | reverse complement strand
TAGGTTTGAGCTACTAGAACTGCTTGGTTACGATTGAATCCAGTGATAAAATTCATTGCTATAAAGATACTCTTTCTTACTCATACTACCATGAACCTTCGCCCTTTTTTTAGTAGATAGTTTTTAGACAGTCTGACGGTTAGTGTATGCGTAGTCCCCAATTTTTTCGGGGATTACGTATACATAGTTTTGGTGATTAGTCTTTCTTACTTAGAAATGAAATCCTATGCTTGGTTGTATCAAAGTGAAATATCGCTGATAATACCGACTACTCGATATATAGTAATTGTCAAGGGACTTAAATAAAGAACGCCTATATATATTGCTATTTAGATTAATAGATAAATGCTTAATAATTTGATATTCAACATGGATACCAAGACCCGTTAGAAAACCACGATCGCCTACTGTTTCGTAGTAACTATGCTTGAAATCAGGGTTATTATAAATAAGATTTTTCTCATCCACATCTTGTACTCCAACAAGAAAAGTAGGTGTAAAACTTAATTTAGGTATAGTTTTTAAATTTTGCTTATATCCTACTCCTAGAGATAAGTTTCTGCCAATCATACCTATTTGTTGAGGAAATGCACTATAATCAACGTTTTGCTTCGATTTCCATACATAACTATAACTAGCATAAATGTTCCATCTAGGGGTTAAATATCTCTTATAACCAAGAGAAAAGATGGATGCATGAATATTACCATCACCCCAACCATTTATTGACAAATCTCCAAGATTGGGCACTAAATTGAATGTAGTGCCAGCGTCAATCTTATTTTTTAATAGAGGAAAACTATCATTTAGTATATTTTGACTTTGAGATGGTTGAAAAAAAGTCAAGAATAATAAACCAATTAAAGCTCTCATTGCTTCATAAATTTATGTGAAGTATTAAAGTTTACACCACTTATGTTTAGAAAATAGATGCCATGACGAAAGGATTCTACATTAATATCGACTTGTGTTTGCTTTGGTTGAATTTGGCTAGAATAAACCAATCGACCATATACATCCTTAATCTCAATTTTGTAGTTGTTGGTAAGTTTATCACCGTAGGTTAAGTCTCCCAAGTTTAAGATGAGAATCTTATTAGTCGGGTTTGGGTGAATTGATGTATTTTTAATTCCTATATGGTCTTTAGGAGTCTCACTATCCAGGCTATGATTTCTGTGACCAGCTTCTGGCAGTATATCATCATTATAATTGTCCCCTTCATTGTTTGGGCTACCTGGCTCAACGCAGTGGCCACAAAAGTCTTTATCATAGTCGAGAATACATTGACAAGAGGTTCCAATATTACAAGCTTGCCACGCTTTGCAAGTTTCTAGATGTTCCGGAGAACAATTGCCATATAAAATAATTGCAGCTGCAATCGAATGCTCTCTCACTTGTAAGTAGGTCTCATTAGGTATTACAAGGTTACGTAAAGTATAGAACGCAATATTTGCAGCTTTTTCTTGACCAATACCGTTTACTGTTGTGCTGTTTTGTACTCCGCCTAAGCTTAATAAATAGAACCATCTGTTTTGAACCCCACTATTAGTGTGGACTCCACCAAAATCATTTGCAGCACTAGGTGTTACTCCAACGGTATTAATCCAATTGGAGTGACTTAAATACCAGTTAGGGTCTCCTAGCAAGGCTGGGTCTTGTAAATTTCGTACTCCGCCCGTTTGAATATATTCTCCAGCAGTCCAATTTGGAGTCCATCCATAAGATAAATATGTTCTCCGTTCCGACATATGACCAAAAATATCGGCAAAAGACTCATCTATGGCACCGCTTTCTAACTCATAAACTAGACCTCTGCTGTAATGATTAATACCGTGACTAAATTCATGAGCTCCTATATCCAGTGTTGCTGTATAATTTCCATTAAAATCATGGAAGTATATTCCAGGAATATCAGTTGCGGCATCGTATTCAAACTCTGCAATACCGCCTGATGCACGATGCCAAGGATTGTGAGCACCTACATACACTTTTTTATTATTGTCGTCATAACTTGTATGTCCAAATGAATTTTCAAAATAGTCCCAAGCCTCTGTAACCACGTAATGTGCAGATGTCGCTCCCCAATGGTCGCTGTGCCAATGATCATTTTTATCCTCAGGTAAATTAGAAATATTCCACGGCTTTAAGGGATTCCAGTTATCTTGACTAACCACATCTTTGCCATTATCATTTCCTTCTAGAAAATACTTGCTGCGTAGACCATCACGCCATTTAGTGTCTAAATACTGATTTCCATAGTAGATATGCGTAAAATCGCCACTGCAAGCTTGAGTAATAGATTTGAGAAAACCTCCACTAATAGCATCCACATAGATGTCTTGATTACTATACGGCTCAATACTCTGAATGTTGAACTTCCATGCAAGCCTATAGTTACTTTCTACAATAGTACGGTCGCCTACAAGTGCGTAAACTAGCTCACCTTTAGGATAGTAAATTAACGGATTAAAACTAGAATCCTCTGTAACATTAAAGTACTTATCTAGACTGTCAATATCGTACTCCCACTTGTAGGTAGTTGCATTAACCTCTTCTAGTGCCGAAAGAAGAGCATCTGTCTCTGATACTAAGGGAATATCCTCTAAACTAAAATTATCTACTATCTGACCGTTTGTAAAGACAACAGTTCCGTCGTCTTTGTAGTGCTCAATAACTTCAGCTCCCTCAACTGGTATGTCTTTGTGGTGTTGTCTCATAGAAGTATGTTGAAGACATGATAGCTCTTCATCCCAAGTTACGATAGTGACCATCTCATCATCAATACCAAGACCAGTGTGACTTTTATAAATTGTAAAAAGCTCGCCGTGTTTCATTGAGTCACACTTCCACCACAGAATACCTTTGTCATTGTTGTCAAATACACGATCCATAATAAAAGTATTGTAAGGGTCATGTAAGGTTTTAATCTGAGAGAATGCTGTAAGGGCAAAACTAACTAGCCCTGCTAGCATTACCATTTTTGTTAAAATTGTTTTTTTCATTGTTTTTGTTTTTAAATGTGTTAAAAGTTAAAATCAATGTCGATGGTTTGCCCTCTCAAAAGTACAAAATCGCTAGCAGAATTTGTCTGGGTATTCCCATTATTTTTGGTTTTTCCGCTGCTCATTTTTCTTTCTTTAGGTTATCACCAACGTGAGTGTATGCGTAAGTGCCGCCCTACAGGGTGTACAAGAGCGGGATTACGTATACATAGTGTTATATGCTTAGTCCCATCTTATGGTTTCAAATGCTCTTTGGGTGGCAGGCTTGTGGTTTGGCTTGCGAGCCACCCAATGTGCATTTGCTTATTCTTTCTCTTTTATACATACAAAGGCATACCCTCTGGTAGTATAGATGTATCCTGTCTCTGGATCTATATCCATACCATTCTGAAAACTGCCATAATATCCACCTACCGTTTCTTCGTTTGGTAGTTCTGCTAGTTTTTGTGCTTGGTCATTCATCTTGTATAGTCCCGAAGTAGTGGTACACCATACCGCGTTGTCATATACACGTAGTGGACTTGCATAAAAGTCCCCGCCCATCTGCTTATTTCCTGCAACAAATGATCCGTCAGATGCGTTTACTATGTTGAAACTCTTTTCATTTCCTACGGAATAATAGAGTTTTCCATTGTAATGTACACTGGGAGCATAAAAATACTGCCCTGTTGCGTATAAAGATGGAATTTGAGTTTCCCATTTAACTATTTTGTTAACCAAGTCTAGTTTTGCTTTTAAATCCCAAGAAGATGAAATTACTAAATCAGCATCAATTAAAAGTGGAGTTGCCCCAGTTCCAATGGTATATGTGTCACCAGTTTTTCTGAAAAAGAATCCCAAATCCCAGTATAAAGAATCATTATTCATGTCAATTGCAAAATAATCCCCTCTGCGTTGATTAATATTTTTATCCCAGTTCCAGCTGTTACTCTGGCAAAATAGGATATCTCTACCGTCAGGATGCTGCCAGTAGACGGCTCCTTGTATGAAGGGACGGTAGCCTAACCTATCTGTAGTGTACATTTTGTGTTCTAAAGCTGCGTTCCCGCTTAATGGGTCTAAACTAAATAAGCACATACTGTCCTGACTTTTCCACTTATCTCCAAAGTTAAAAAATGCAAAGATTTGACCGTTGCCAAACGTGTAATCCCCCAAAAGACCATCGCCAATGGGCTGCCCACTAAATTGCCATAATTTATTTCCAGTGCGGATATCTAATGCAGCTAATCGATCTTTGGTGTTGAAGCATAATATGTCGTCAAAAAGTTTGTAATTACTTGTAGCTCCTTGGTTTGGCAATACCCAAAGTGTATCACCATTCGTTTTATCTAAGGCTACAATGTCATCACTATGCCCATTTCCTGATTTTTGGATGGCATAAATAACATTGCACTCAGTAACGACTGTAGCGTAACAAGCACCGTTTACACCCATGCGTTTGTAGAATACTAAGTCAAAGTCTTTGTTCTCTACTAAGTTTGATGTGGTGTCGACAATGGGCGGCAGTGTCGGTTTAACTGGTTCATCAGGTTTACAGCCACCAAGCTGCAAACCCAAGGAAACCAATATCAATATATTAGCAATCATTTTCATCTTCTATATAGTTTAAAGAAGGTAGGAGTCCCATAGCCTTCGTATATTCTACGAAGCATGGCATCCGTTTGGTCGCTGTTACGTTCTTGCATGTGGTTGACTCCACTCCTTGTAGTAACGCTGTTCCAGTCTGGATTAGCATGGTCAAGCACCTCATTCATTTCTTTAATAAAGTCTGGGTCACACCCAGGCAAAGCCTTCTGTGAAGGGACTGTTACAGTAGCATCTGTAGGTATTTCTATTAGAGTAGTTTCTATGATAGGGCTTACCATATAAGAACAATCATTAGGACTAGACACTCTTGTTTTGATAATTCGTGTTACAGGAGGACCACCTCTATTCACTACTTCTCTAACTATTCTTGTACACATCCAACCTACTGTGTCTTGTCTGTACATATTGCTAGGATCCACTGCACCCAGGTTTACCTTATACGTTACATCCGATTTGAAGAGAAAGTCAGCACCTTCATTCCACGCTTCCTCTTCTTTCTCAAATTGTTTCACTTCATCTTCAAGATTTTTTTTACCCACGCATTTCCAAGGTTTCCACCATTTGCATTTGGCTATTCGTGACTTGTGATTCTTTATTTGAATGCTAGTGCTGTAGGCTTCAGCAAGATATTTTAATTCTAAATCTCTCATATTCTCTACCATATCACCGTCATCATTTGCCCCAAAGGTACTAAATTCTGACGTTTCTTTACCCACCATATAGGTGGCAATCCTCCATAGCACGGGGTCTTCTTCGATTCCATAGAATGCAGCCTTTGCAATATGAGGCGTACTGTGATTTAAGGTATCTGTTAAATAGGGTGAATTTGGGCCATATTGCCTCGTAATTGGATCTCGTTTTGCTTTCGTAACCATTTGAAGTAATGAGTCTGCCAAAAAATTGCTGACTTCAAAAACTAGTTTATCTGCGGTACTATAAAAATTGTCTAAGCGTTTTGAATAGAATGGAATTTTTAGATTGATGTTATTTAATAAATTCAATGTCTGTGGAGCAGCAAGTTTATACAACAGGTCTGCTGCAAATGCATCCATCCCTTCTTGATTTACTGCTATAAGTGCCCCTGCGTTGGGTGTGCCTACCGTGACCATACCCCAAAAACGCCTATCTGTAGAATCTAATAATGGATATATTCCTGTAGCATATTTCATATCAAGATCTCTTGCTACTAGACCACCTTGACTGTGTCCAATGACATAGGGTAGACCCACCTCCGTACCTACAGAACCGATTCTCTGTAGGAATTTGGTTCGTCCTTCATCCATATCTTGTTGGGTAACCTCACTTGCAAGTTGAAAATCTCTTTGATTACTTCCCCCAGCTTCCCATCCTTCGGAGTAGTCCAGTCTATATGGAAAGTACTTGTAGTCAAATATATGGGCATCATGGACAGCACTCCAAGAGCCTCTGTTTCCACCTAGCCCATGCAGGAAATACACTAGTCTCAGAGTGTCATCTAGCTTTTTTGCCTTATATAAAGTGGTGTCATCACCAGCAAATGTCGCAAGGTTGATATCTCTCCAATTGGTGTCAATTTGTAATTTGAAGCGGTCTTTAACTTCTACATTTTTCCATAAACGACACGTATCATTGTAATTTGTTTCGACATAAACTGTATCAAACTGAGCTTGTAGCTCTACTATACTAAGAAAGAGCATTATTGTAATTATTATTTTTTTCATTTTGTTTTAGTGTTTATATAGTTATTGGATGAATACAAATCTGCATGATTGTACAGGAGTATTGGTTACTATAAGATTATATACTCCTGTTCGCAAACTTTCAGTTGTAAATATACTGCCTTCTCTGGTTACTTGGATGCCGCTTAGTACTATAGTGCCGTACAAATCCCTGACATCAACTATAAGAAGATTAGGAACCCCTTCTGTGAAAAAGACTTCAATATTATTAGATGTACCCATTTGTTGAGCCGTAATTTGTGGATAGACTACTTCAGAGGTAGAATGCTCATAAGAGTAGCCATTTTCCTCTGACGGTGCATACTCTGGCAGTAAAAATATTCTATCAATATTCTTATACTGTTTGAAAATCACTTTCTCATAACATGGTTCTCTGTGTGCTTTTAAAAAACGGGTCAGCTGTATTTTATGGGGAGCTAGGCAAAAAGCTTACTTAGTCTAAAGAGGAAAAAGTCAGTATCAGATACGCCTCTAAGGTTAGCCCTAAAGAGCTTTATTTTGGAGTTAAAAGACTCCGCACTGGCATTGGTAC
>JBDNFQ010000403.1:0-3463 GCA_041689715.1 Bacteroidia bacterium | reverse complement strand
CCTCACATACAGACCGCAGTCCACGTGCTCCTAGCTTAAACTCAATCGCTTTTTCTACTATATAGTCTATTACACTATCAGAGATAGTCAGCTTTATCCCTTCCATTTCAAAGAGTTGTATGTATTGACGTATCAATGCATTCTTTGGCTTTAGGAGTATCGCTTTCAGTGTATCTGCGTCCAGTGGTTTTAAGGCCGTTAGAATAGGTATACGACCAATAATCTCTGGTATTAACCCAAACTGTTTTACGTCTGAAGGAATAGCATATTCTAGATATTCCTCCGTAGTAATTTCTTTATTCTCACCAGCTTTGAATCCTAGAGAATTGGCTTGCATTCTTCGAGATATAATTTTATCTATACCATCGAAAGCACCTCCACATATAAATAAGATATTAGATGTATCTATCTGTACCATCTTCTGGTCTGGGTGTTTTCTACCTCCTTGCGGAGCTACATTAGCCACAGTACCTTCTAGTATCTTAAGAAGTCCTTGCTGTACACCTTCGCCACTTACGTCCCTTGTAATACTTGGATTATCAGACTTACGAGCTATCTTGTCTATCTCATCTATGTAGATTATACCTCTTTCTGTAGCTTCTATATCATAATCCGCAGCTTGATATAATCTAGAGATTATACTCTCTACGTCCTCTCCTACATAGCCCGCCTCTGTAAGCACAGTAGCATCTGCTATACAAAAGGGAACAGCTAATGAGCGAGCAAGTGTTTTAGCTAGCAACGTTTTGCCTGTACCTGTTTCTCCAATGAGCAACACATTCGACTTTTCTAACTCTACTCCGTCATCTCCTCTTTCGTAGTTTAGTCTCTTGTAGTGATTATAGACTGCTACGCTTAAGGTTTTTTTAGCATTATCTTTGCCTATTACGTACTCATCTAGTAGAGCCTTTATCTCTTTAGGCTTTTTAAGATCAATACCTTTTACTGTCTTTTTCTTTTTACTAGTTCCCTCAGATACGATTATTTCATTTCCTTGCTGTATACAGTCCTCACAAATGTGAGCATCTATACCTGAGATAAGTAAACCGACGTCCCCTTTGCTTCTACCACAAAAAGAACAAGAAAGTTGTACATTTTTAGCCAAAACTATTTAACTTTTCTTTCTAATACTTCGTCGATCATACCATAATCCTTGGCTTCCTGAGCAGTCATCCAGTAATCTCGTTCACTGTCCTTTTCTACTTTAGCATACTTCTGACCACTGTGATGAGCTATGATATCATAAAGTTCTTTCTTTAGCTTCATAATCTCTTTTACCGTAATTTCCATATCTGTAGCCTGACCTTGGGCCCCACCTAGAGGCTGGTGTATCATCACACGGCTATGCTTTAGAGCGGTACGTTTCCCTTTGGTACCTGCACACATTAGTACAGCACCCATACTAGCAGCTATCCCAGTACATATAGTCGCTACATCTGGAGCTATGTACTGCATAGTATCGTATATACCTAGTCCTGCATGTACTCCACCTCCTGGGCTGTTTATGTATATCTGAATGTCTCTTTTAGCGTCAGAGCTTTCTAAAAACAATAATTGAGCTTGAACTACATTAGCTATGTAATCATCTATGCCTGTGCCTAAGAAGATAATTCTATCTGCCATCAGTCTAGAGAATACATCTACTTCTCTGAAAGGCATTTGTCTTTCTTCTATGACAGTTCTGGTCATATCCTGAGGCGACTGTATAGAGCTTGATATGTAGTGATCTACCTTGGCACTACTTATGCCGTGGTGCATTGTTGCGTATTTTCTAAATTCTTTTCCGTAATCCATTATGAGTTATATAGGTTCAAATGTAAACAAATAACTAGAACAGTTAGTTCACATACTGGCAGTTTAGTCTGAGAAGAAGGCTATTTTGGCTAGCCTTTTTCGTTGAATTTTTTCACCTCGTCATAAAACTTATCTACTGATAGCTTTTTAGACTTTATAGTGATTAAATCTTTTACCTTATCCAAAACTTTCTTCTCTACTACTACATCTCTTATCCGCATTAAATAGTTTTTGTCTTCTCTATTTTTTGCCTCAAAGTTTTGAACCATAGAAGGATCAGGATTGTTCAGACCATATTGTCTCAGCATCTGTGCTGTATAAGCAAACGAAGTTTGATTTACATCTTCATCCGTGACTTCTACATTCTCTTGCTCAGCTATTTTTTCTCTTATGAGCTGCTTGTGCAGCACCACAGATTCCTTAGCATATTGCTCATCTACATTATCCGGTCTGTACGTCTTAGGCTTAGTCTCTTGCAACCATCTTTTTAAGAATGCATCTGGCAATACAAAAGAGTGGTTTTTTTCAAGTACCTTATTTATTTCGGCGTCTAATTGCTTTTCTGCCTCTGCTTGGTAGTACAACCCTAAGTTTTCTTCTATCTTAGCTTCAAACTCCTCTTCGTCTTTCACTGCCCCTGGACCCATTACCATGTCAAAAAACTCTTGATTGAGTTCTGCTGGCACTACTTGTCTTATTTCTTTCACTACTGCCTTAAAAGTCTTATTAAGAGTAGCTACAGCTTCTTGCTCTATACCTAGGGATTGTTTGATAACCATATCGTTATCATTGAACAGATCAAAGATGTTTAGGTTGAGCTCATCACCGGTTTTTACACCTACAAGCTGCTTCTTAGTTTTGCTATGTTTTACCACTTCTGGCAGTACAGTCACTTCCTGCTCAAAAACACCTCCATCTCTATGCTCTCCTTTTTTATCAACTTCTGTAACTAGTATCACTACTGAATCATTTTCCGTCTCAGATCTATCTTTAGTCTCTAGCTTACCATTCTGACGACGAAGATTTTTTACTTCCGTTCCTACTTCTTTTTTATCTAGCTCTATTTCATATCTAGTCAGCTTATCCTTACTGTTTATGTTAAGATCGAAAATGGGTGCAAGACCTAGGTCAAAGTGAAAAGTAAAGTCGCCGTAATTATCAAAATCTGTTTCACCCATCTTTTCAATGCTTGTCATAGGCTGACCAAGTATATCAATAGTATTTTCTCGTAGATATGTGTACAAAGCCTCGGAGGTAAGTCTATTTACTTCTTCAAAAAGAGCACTCCTACCTATCATCTGCTTTATCATACCCATGGGCACTGTACCTGGTCTAAAACCCGGAATCTTGGCTTTTTTACGATAGTCTTTAAATTGCTTAGTTAAGTTTTCTAGATAATCGCTGTTTGTAACTACGACGCTAATAATTGCGTTTAGATCATCCTTTTTTTCGAAGCTTACGTTCATTGAGCTGTAATTATTTTAAGATATGAAATTAGTATAAATATATTGTTAAGTCAAAAGGACTGTAAAAAAATAAAACCCTGTTTTATCAGGGCTTTATTTCGTTTTTACAGTGCGGGCGAAAGGACTCGAACCTTCACACCGCGAGGCACTAGATCCTAAGTCTAGCGTGTCTACCAATTTCACCACGCCCGCATTCCTTTTCT
>JBDNFQ010000402.1:0-2705 GCA_041689715.1 Bacteroidia bacterium | reverse complement strand
GTTTCGTAGTGCTTAGCAAATAGATCGAGGCAGTCTTTCTCGTAGCACCAGTTTTCCATCAGTTGGCTAGGTAGTTCTACGAAATCCCAAAATACACTTGTACCGCTCAGGCTAGCGTACGTGCCTGCTGCTAACATACCGTGCAGTGCGTGCCCAAACTCGTGAAAGAGCGTAGTCACTTCATTAAAAGTAAGTAAAGACGGCTTTGTATCCGTTGGTTTGGTAAAGTTGCATACGATGCTCACGTGCGGACGCTGGTCGCCCTCTGAAGTGATTTTTTGGCTGCGGAAACTGGTCATCCAAGCACCTTGGCGTTTGCCTGCTCTTGGGAAAAAGTCAGCATAGAATATTGCCAAGTGTTTGTCGTTTTCGTCTTTTACCTCGTAGGTCACTACTTCGGAGTGGTAGGTGTCTATATCTGTACGTTTATGAAAGGTAATGCCAAAGAGTTTTTGAGCAGTAGTGAATACTCCGTCAGTTACTTTTTCTAGCTGAAAGTAGGGGCGGAGTAACTCATCGTCAATAGCAAATTTCTCTTTCTTTAGCTTCTCGGAGTAATAGCCGGAATCCCACTTTTGTAGTTGGTCTATACTATCTAACTTCTTAGCATAAGCAGATAGTTCTTCAAATTCTTTTTTAGCAAAAGGAAGTGCTTTCTCCTGTATGTTGTCTAAGAAGTCGAAGACAATACTTGGCGACTTTGCCATTCGCTCCTCTAGTACATAGTGGGCGTGACTCTGGTAGCCTAGCAGTGCTGCTCGTTCCGCTCGCAGGCTTACCAGTTCTTGTATTACGTCTTCGTTATTATTCTCATTATCCTGAAAACCCTTGCTCCCAAAAGCTCTATGCATCTTCTGTCGTAAGTCTCTACGAGTACTGTACGTCATAAAAGGGATGTAGCTCGGGTAGTCCAGCGTGATAAGCCATCCTTCTAATTCCTTAGCTTTTGCCATTCCTGCAGCCGCTTCTTTTATTCCGTCTGGTAATCCATCTAGGTCAGCTTTATCGGTAAGATGCATCTGGAAAGCATTGCTTTCTTTTAGCACATTTTCCCCGAAGGTGAGTGAAAGTTTTGATTTTTGAGCGTCGATGACTTTTAGTTTTTCTTTATCTGCTTCGTTCAGATTAGCACCGTTTCTTGCAAATCCCTTGTAGCTTTTTTCGAGTAGCGTTTTTTGTTCGGTGGTGAGGTTGCTTTGATCTCCTTCAAAAACGGCTTTTACTTTGGCAAATAATCCAGCGTTCATTGCTACTTCGTTTCCGTGAGCCGTGAGCAGAGGACTTATCTCTTGGGCTATGGCTTGCATCTCGTCACTGGTCTCTGCAGAGTTCAGATTAAAGAAGGCAGAAGTCACCTTGGTAAGCGTTTCACCACTGTCTTCTAGAGCTCCTATGGTATTGGTAAAAGTAGGGGCATCAGCATTGCTCACTATTGCATCTACCTCAGCTTTGGCTTCTTCTATGCCTTTAGTTACTGCGGGTACGTAGTGCGTTATGTTTATTTTGGTAAATGGGATAGTCCCAAATATAGTATCGTATGTTTCGAAAAATGGATTCATTAAGGTGCGAAGTTATTATGTTATCCCTAAAAAGACATCTGATAAAAAATAGTATGGAAAACCTATGTCTTGTCGTTTACTTCAAATTACTGAAATCCTTCTTTATACTTGTTATGATGTTAGAAGGGATGTTGTGCTCCTCCATAAACTGTTCCCATTGAGCTATTGCAGATTGCACCTCATTTAGTATTCCTTTTGGATTTTTAATGGTGTATTTGTCTGCTATGGTCAGTACGTCAGCAAGCGAAATGTCTACTCTCTTAGTATTGATAGATAAAGCTCTGCTTGTACGTTTGTAGTTCATCAGCGGATTGAGTGAGTAGGTAAGGTCATACGCTGGAGTCATATTCCATTTGTCAATAGCCTCATTATAAGCAAAGGAGTGATTTTTTAAGTGGTCATCTGTATTGCTAAATACGACATTGAAAACCATACGTTTAAAGAGTTCCTGTATTTCAGCGTGGGGTATTTTTAGAAATAATGCTAAGTCAAAAAGATTTTCATAACTAGAGACCTCTTGATCTTTGAAACTCCATCCTGTAAGTCCTGTAGCTGTAAGTGTGTGCTTCTTTTTGCCGTTTTGTCTATCGTATCGAAGTGTTGCAAAATGTTTGTTGTCTATGGGTTTAGAAGGCATCATCCGTATAGCTATGTGCCTTGCGGTAAGATAGTAGCAGTACTCTATCATTTCCCTTTTATAGCCCACCTCATCTAAGTCCAGTTTTACGATATAGTGATTGTACGCATCTGAATATTCTATATCTCCTGGGATTATTTCTCCCGTTTGTTTGTTCTCAGATATTAAAATTTTGGGTCTAGCTCCTCCAGCAGATGTCCCTATTTTGAAAATATTGATAAGACCTTGATTGTTTAGCTGAGTAGCTTGAGTGGCATTTTTGTTATCCAATACTTCTTTTAGGACTTCAGATATTTCGTTTAAGTCTATGCTTGTATGAGTAGGTATGTCTATGCTTGGTCTATACTCCAAAGCACCCATTCCTCTATTGCCTATGTAGGCCAGTTGTTGTAGTGCATTTATTTTTTTGAGGTTACTATGGCTAGATTCTAACCAAGTCTTGAATATTATGTTTCCAAACATATCGGGAAGCGAATCTGCTATTTGTGGTGGTAATCCTTTGAAAACAT
>JBDNFQ010000401.1:0-4131 GCA_041689715.1 Bacteroidia bacterium | reverse complement strand
TTATTTTATCAAGAAGACAACGCTCTTGTAGCAGAAATGCTAGGTGGTTACATGGCTGGTGTTACTGTATCTGGTGTACTTTGGGCTATTTTCCAAAACAATGCTGGTGGTGCATGGGACAATGCTAAAGAGTCTTTTGAGGCAGGTGTAATGATCAACGGAGAAATGACCTATAAAGGTTCTGAAGCTCACAAAGCAGCAGTAACTGGAGATACAGTAGGTGATCCTTTCAAGGATACTTCTGGACCTTCTATGAATATCCTTATCAAACTTACTTGTCTTATCGGACTAGTGATAGCTCCTATGTTAGGACACTCTGGTGAGTCTGGTAAAAAAGCATGCTGCACTCCACAAGAGAAAGTAGCTCACGAGGCATCTTGCGATAAAGCTAGTCACGCTGATTGCGATTACTCTGAAGGTGCTAAGAAAGCTTGTTGCTCTAAAGAAGCTATGGCTGCACACATTGCCAAATGCGATAACGATGTAGCAGATCACACTACTTGCTGCAAGTCTGCTTCAGATACAGATGAGAAAGAAGGTAAAGTAGCACTAGACAGTACTGCTTTAGCTCCAGTGGACGAAACAGCTATTCTATAAAAAAACAAATCAATCTTGAACAAGCTAATCCCTATCTTATCTTTCATTAAGAAGCAATGCAGAGCATTGCATAAGGGTTTAGCTTGTTTATTTTTAATAATTCTGGCCTCTTCTTTTCAATACAAAGAGACCATTAGTGCCATCCCAGTTACAGATGATAATGAGGATGGGGAAACGCTAGTCACTCTACACAGTGACGAATTTTCTGCCTTTGCAGATAGAATACATAGACAGCTTATCTATCCTTTGGGATATGATACTCTGAGCCAAAGAGTGCTAACACATGCACTACGTGGCTATATGTACCTTAAGCATACCCAAGCACTTACATCTGACAAGTATCTTACTGTTATAGATTTTTCGGAATACTGTAATAACCGCCGCATGTGGGTCATAGATATGGAATCTAAAAAAGTCATTTTCAATGAGTTGGTAGCTCACGGTGCTAAAACGGGTGATACCTATGCCATGTATTTTAGTAATCAGCACAGCAGCAATAAGAGCTCTCTTGGGTTCTATACTACAGGTGGTTTATATAACGGAAGCAATAATCTCTCGCTAAAACTGAATGGATTAGAAAAACAGTTTAATTCTAATGCCTTTGCTCGTGGAATAGTAATACACGGTGCTAACTATGTAGATGAAAGCATAGTCAACAGAAAACAACGAATCGGCAGAAGCTTTGGTTGTCCAGCCGTATCGCAAGAAGTAAATGAGATTTTAGTAAATACCATAAAGGGTGGTAACTGCCTATTTATATGGCATCCTACTCCTGACTACCTAGAAAACTCTAAGCTACTAAATGCCAATCTCTACATCACTGTGGAAGACTTGAGCATATAGTATCACATTCTCTTTACATATTTGTAGCCATCTTATTATGGCATTCATTCGCAACATTGCCCTTATCACCTTTATCTCCCACCTATTCTTACAGTCCTGTAAAGAAGAAACTACGGTAGTAGAAAGTGGCATAGTACTGAGCCAAGATTCTCTAGCTCTGCATATAGAAAAACAATTTAATCAGTGGAACTCACTGGTGTGTCAAGATCAGCTGATCTATATGGATACACTACGCAACTACTACAAAGCACGCAACTATAAACCACTGTGGTGGGATGCACTCACGGGCGACAGTGCCTCGTGGGCAGATTTGGAACTCACCTTTGCCCATAGCGTGAGCCACGGTATGGACCACCGCTACTACCAGCTACCCTTTGTACACTACTATAAAGGAGCCATAGACTCCATGCGAAGTACTGCTAAGGCATATCGCAGACTGGCAGAACTAGAACTCATACTCAGTAATAATATGCTCCGTATGTACGAGGATATAGCCAATGGCAGAACCAAGCCCAGAGATGTATACGGCTATACCTATATGCTCCCACCCAATAATAAAAAAGAACTAGACTTTGATAATTTTTTAAACGAAAAAGATAAAAATAGCATCATAGATAACCTGCATAACGGAGATACTACGTACAACAAGCTTAGAAGCGTACTCACTTTTTACCTCAAAAAGAAACTAGAGGCTAGGTCTACAGCAATAGATTTTAGTGATTACCCCAAAATAGAAATAGGTGACACAGTAGCTATTTTGCCGCAGGTCATAGCTAAACTAAAGGCTAAGAAACTACCAAACGACGACATTTTAAACGTACAAGACACCACCATCTATACCGCAGAACTAGCTTCGCTCATCAAAAAACTACAAGAAAAGTATAGCCTTACTCCTGATGGGATTATGGGATACAAAACATACAAAGTGATTAACGCTTCGCCCAAAGACAATATAGACCAAGTAAAGGCCAATATGGAAAGGCAACGGTGGTTTACTAGGCCAAACGAAGGTGCGTATGTCTATATCAACTTACCTGTGTATGAGGTAGCTATGCACTGGGAAGATAGTGTGAAAACCATGCGAGTATGCATAGGCAAAAACCTACCAGATAACTACGATGCTATGGTAAAAGAGTATACAGATAGTGGCTGGCTGTATAAGCTCCCTAAAAATATGGAGACTCCACAGATAGCGAGCAAAATCACCTATATGGTGATTAATCCTACGTGGACTATACCCTTCAGTATCATACGAAACGAGATGTGGTGGCGACTAGTACGAGATCCCGCTTACCTAAGTAGAGAAGGATACAAAGTATTCCGAGGGGAAACCGAAGTAAACGGAGACACCATACAATGGAGCAAAGTAAATAAGGACAGAATCCCATACCAGATAGTTCAAAACCCAGGACCCAAAAACTCACTAGGCACAGTGAAGTATATGTTTAATAATCCCTTTAGTATATACCTACACGACACGCCAAGCAAGAGTGCATTTAATAAAACACAACGTGCAGTGAGCCATGGCTGTGTGAGGCTACAAGACCCTATCCTATTTGGTGAGTACCTTACCCAAAATAGTAAGGAATATGACGCTGACGATTTTAGGGTAATGATGGGCTACCCACCAAGAGATCCTGAGCGACTAGAAGACTATGACCCTACAGACAGTACCGCGGCTATACAGAAGCTAGAGGAAACCACTATAGTACGACTAGAAAAGCCTATGCCGCTATATCTAGACTATAGAACGGTGTATTATGATAGGGAATGGAAAATGCACTTCTGTTACGATATCTACGACCAGAATAAGCTGATACTGCAAGCTATGGATAGGCTATAAAAAAAAGCCCTTCCTGCAAATGCAAAAAGGGCTTTGTAAGTATTATTATGAATGTGCTATTACCAAGGTGAAGTTTTAAATACCACATAATCATCGGCATTAGCGGGCTCACCTACTTTTGCTGCCATTTCAGTGTCGGTAGCATATTTAAAATATAAAACTCTTAGTACGCCGCTTGCAGTTACTTTATATTCCATACTATCAGAATTTGTGTCACCTAACCAAGCCCAGCTTCCAGTAAATCCATAGACCCCATCTGCGTTAAAGTTATGTGTAAAGTCTCCTTCTTGTTTGCCAATAGGATACCAATCGGTATCATACAGACTTGCTCTTACGAGGGTTTTGGCAGGCTCGGGAGTAGTACCTGTAGTATCATCTGGTCCACAAGAGGTAAGTAGTGCAGCACCCATACTAAGTGCTACGGCGAGTGTCAATAGTGTTTTTTTCATTGTTTTCTTTTTTTTTATAAAATGAGTTTGTGCTAAGATTCTTCTTGCTATTTCACTAGGCTATTAGATTCATTCTTAGGATGTTTCGAAAGTGAAAAAAAAAACGATTTAACAAAATATCTTGCAATCTTTTTTGCAGTAAATAAAAAAAGTCCTTCCCACGATAGTGGGAAGGACCATATATACTAAAGACCTGAGGTCGACTATTCTTTTGAGATGCAGATTTTCATAAAACCTTGGAGGCGAGAGGTTTTAGTGCAGATATAGCGAGCTATATCAAGATAAAACAACGATGATCACGAGGTTTTATGGACAAAACAGGTAGAATACACATTTAAACAGCCATTTTCTTCCTAAAACTGTCTTGGAATAGCTCGCTATTCCTGCACCACTTTCACT
>JBDNFQ010000400.1:0-8446 GCA_041689715.1 Bacteroidia bacterium | reverse complement strand
TTGTTTTATCTTGATATAGCTCGCTATATCTGCACTAAAACCTCTCGCCTCCAAGGTTGTATGAAAATCTGCATCTCAAAAGAATAGTTGAATCAGGTTTAGAGTAAGAAGGAAGACTTAAGAGTCAAAATAAACCAAGTTGTTGCACTTGTAGTTCTGCATAGTTTACCTCTCGGCTAGCTTGTGGTACATTGCCACTGGCTTTTTTTCCTTTAATGGGCCCTACTGTGTGAGCCACTAGTTTATCATCTGCCAAGGGTTTGATTAATTTTTCTACGTCACTTTGTGCCAACTTGCCATCGAGCCATTGAGATTCCATATCCTCTGTTAAAATAAGTGGCATGCGAGGCTCCGCGAGTTTTGGATTATTATGAATATCGCCCATTAGCAGATTCCCTTTGCTAGTCACTATACTGAATGTCTTGAGCAACTCACCTAAATCGTTTTGCCACTCACTCCATAGTCCAGCTACCGCGAATAGGTCTTTCTCCTTGTGCTGTATAAAGTAAGGATACGTTTTTCCATTTTTGTGGTGATGCTCATAAAACCCTTCTAAATAGATGAGACATCGCTTATCAGTGGCAGAGTCTTTAAAAGATGCTGTCTCAAAAATTGTCTCCCCACGTGCATTGAGTGTTTTGTTCCAAATAGACTCTTTGTCTGCAGCCCACTCTGGCACTAAACCCCACGTAGCTAGCGTAGGAGTATCTGGAGTTTCTTGAGTATATATGAACATTTGTGGATGCTCAAACCCAGAAGCGTGATGTAATACACTGTCTTCTTTAGAAAACATCTTGAGTTTTTCTGCTATTTCCTGTGCATCTGCCTTGCTACCGTCTAAGAGAGCTCTGCGTAACTGTTTTTCTAATGAAGTTTTAATATCGTAGCACATATTAAATCAAAAATACTAAATACAAACGTCTTCTAAATGTAAAGCTATTAGATAAGATATATGAAAACTATAATCTAAAATTATTATTCGAAATAGTTTTACTACTTTGCCGCCTTAAACAATAAAAATTTTAAATTATATGAAAAAAATTACTTTCCTAGCGGCTTTCTTGTCGTTGTATTGCTTCTCTTTTGGGCAATCGTATTACTACCTCCCCGGTACTGGAACTTCACAAGATTATTATGAAGGACTAGCTACTAGCTTCACAACCATTTTAACTGCAGACAGAGCAGATCCAAACAGTGAGATAAATGAGGTGATGTCAGCAGTACAGACCATTCCATTTACTTTTAACTTTTTCGGAACTGATTTTACACAATATAAGTTAAGTGATAACGGATATATAACCTTTGATGTAGCTGCCACTACTTCTAATAGTACAAACACATCCTTACCAAGTGACAGTGCTCCTGCTAATGCTATAATGGCATTCTGGGATGATTTAGAGTTTGAGCAATATCAAACGTACCTTTTTGCAGCAGTAAGTACTACACAAGGTACTGCTCCCAATAGAACACACGTAATCAAATGGTTTCAAGCAAACCATACGGGTAGAGCAGCAGAACTTTCTGAGTTAATTCATTTTGGAATTGTTCTTCACGAGCAAGGTGGATTTGAGATTGTACACGAAAGACAATATACTAATACTGGGGCATATACAGAAACTGCTACCATCGGTATAAATAATGGTGACGGCACAGAAGGTATTACAGTAGAAGGTCCTAGTGCAGCATTTCCAAATTTAGATGGTTCTTCAGCTAATTTTAAAGTATATTCATTCTTCCCTGGTTTACAGTCTGCTAAAGACGTAGGTATAGTAAGTGTTGACATGGTAAAAGAGACACTTATAGGCTCGGTACCTACAGTAACTACTATAAGAAACTACGGAAGTGAAACTGTTACTTCTATTGACCTCTCTTATACTGTAGATGGTGGAGCCGCTGTTACAGATAACTTTACTACAAGTATCGCTCCAGGAGCAGCAAAAACCTTCACACACACTACTGCTTGGAATCCATCTGCAGCTGGAAATTACAATATCGCTGTTTCATTTTCTAATCCTAACAAGGGTGCAGATGAAAATCCTGACAATGATAACCTTCAAACTTTTGCAGTAGATGTATTCTCTTCTGCTCCAGCTAGAATACCACTTTATGAAGTATTTACATCTTCTACTTGTGGACCTTGTACTCCTGGAAACGCAAATTTTCACGGTATAATAGATGGTGCAAGAGATGCTGAATGTACGTATATCAAATACCAACAAAACTTCCCAGGTACTGGTGACCCTTATGCTTCTTCACAATCTGTGAATAGACGAGGTTACTATGCTGTTAATTCTATTCCACGTATGGAAATAGATGGTGGATGGGATGGCAATGCAAGTAGTTTCAGTATTGGATTACATAATGATGCGGTTGCTAGTTTCTGTTTAGTAGAACTATCAGCTAGCTTTGATAAATGGGGACAGTCTGTAGTGACTACTGTTAATGTAGATGCTATAAAAGACTTAAGTAATGTAAGTATATATGCAGCTGTAATAGAAACAGAAAATGTAGAAAATGTAAAGTCAAATGGCGAAACTGAATTTATAAATGTCTTCAAAAGATTTATGACTTCTGAAACAGGAGATTTGATAAACGTCACTTCAGGTACACCTACTAGTAAATCATACCAAGTAGATTTCAAAGGAGATTACAAGCTAGCATCAAATGGATCAAGCTCTAGTTGGATTAACATCAATTCAAATCACGATGTAGAAGATTTTGAAAACTTAAAAGTTTTGGTTTGGGTACAAGATAATGCCACTAAAAAAGTATTGCAATCTGTATACGCTCAAGAAATAAACTTAGGCGTAAAAGATGTATCTAGTACTTTAAATGCAGGTGTATCGCCTAACCCAACTACTGGTTTAGCTAATGTTTCTTTAGATTTACTAAGAAACTCTAATGTAAATGTTACATTGACTAATTCAATGGGACAAGTTGTAAATACATATACATTTGATAATGTAAATGCAGGAAACAACTCACTAAACCTTAACCTAAGTGATTATGCTGAAGGAGTTTACTTCTTTAACATAGTAACGAATGAAGGATCTACAACTAAAAAAGTTATTCTATCTAAGTAATAGAATACTAAAATCTTAGTTTAAAGAAAAGAGGCATACATAGTATGCCTCTTTTTTTATTGCAGTAAATTTGCACTCGTGTTTGTTTCAGGATTTACCTTTATACGCAATGCAATAAAACTGGACTATCCTGTAAAGGAAGCAATCCTCTCTATTTTACCCCTGGTAGATGAAATGGTAGTAGCTGTAGGACAAAGCGATGATAATACTCGTAACCTAATAGCATCACTAGGAGAAAAAATAAGGATTATAGACACTCTCTGGGATGAAAGCTTAAGAATAGGAGGGAAAGTCCTAGCAGATGAAACCAACAAGGCATTTGACGCAGTGAGCGACCAAGCAGATTGGTGCTTCTATATACAAGGGGATGAGTGTATCCACGAAAAATATCACTCCCATATATTGGAACAAATGCAACTATACAAGGAAGATTATAGGGTAGAGGGCCTCCTTTTTGACTACGCCCACTTCTATGGTAGCTATGATTATTTAGGTGATAGTCGCACTTGGTATCGAAAAGAAATACGTATAGTGAGAAATGATAAAGAAATACGTAGTTATAAAGACGCTCAAGGTTTTAGAAAAAAAGGCAAAAAATTAAAGGTAAAACCCATAGCTGCAGAGGTATATCACTATGGATGGGTACGCCACCCTAAATATCAGATGGCTAAGCTTCGCGAATCAAATAAGCTATGGCACGATGATGAATATATTGACCAAAAATTTGAGGCAGCCAAAGATTTTGATTACTCAGAGATAGATTCCATAAAATCATTTACCGGAACTCATCCAGTGGTAATGCAGCATCGTATTTCTAAAATGAATTGGAGCTTTGATAAAGACCCAACGGTAAAATCCTTTGGCATAAAACTTAAGCTACTCTATGGAATAGAAAAGCTTACGGGCTGGCGAGTAGGTGAGTATCGTAATTATAAAAAGATCTAAGACTTCGAGGCTTTAGCTATCAAACTTTCGTACACTGCTCTCCATCCACGCCATCTTTCGGTTTCACTAAAGCTTTCATTGTGCCACAGACTTACAAATAAACCTCCGACATCATTCACCTTTTCCATTAGATTCCTAAGAGTCTCAATAGCTTTATCAGGACTTTCGTTTCTATAATGCAATGGTGTTATATCCATAGCACAAAAAGGAACTAACTTGAGCTTCGTCAGTTTATTACTCTCCAGATCAAACCAATAAAAGGGTGCAGCTATTCCTGCCCTAAAACCTAGATGAGTACTATATCCCATAGTATGATCTTCAGTTATACCGTTTTTTATCAAAGTCTGATACGTTTCAGGCATTCTGTGCATCAAAAAATGTTGCCTAGACTTCAATATAGTCCTACACAGTATACTTTCTAGTCTGTTTATTTCTTGTGCTACTTTATGCTTTTCTGTATTACTACTATAGGAAGGATGTATTCCTATAGAATCTTCACTATCCAAAGACTGGATGAGTTGCTTAAACTCACTATTCTTATGAGAAGTATTTTTATCAAATGTACTGTAATCGCCAAGTAGCATAAAGTAGTTTGGTTTTATGTCATACTTGGTTTCTTGTAATTTGTGCCAAGAGAAAGCCTCATAAAACGGGTCTTTTTTAAGTCCAAAGAGTACAGGCCACCTGTCTCTGAAATTTTCCCACTTCCCTTCTTTTAAATCTCTGAACGTCCCTAATACATTGCGAAATAGGCCTTTATGCTTAAACTTCCACGCTTGATCTACATCTATAGTACTAATGAACTCAAACTTACGAGGAACCAAACTTAGGTCTGTGCTATCGGCAAGTATATTTTTGAGATACAACGCCCATTGATTAATTAGGGGCTCTTCGAGCAGGTTGTTTTGTGCAAGACAAGAAAAGTGAGCAGAAAAACGATTATGATCGTCAGCTGCGTAGGATAAGTATTCCTCATACCTAGAGACAAGATAGAACGAAGCAGCAAACACATCAAAAGGAGTTTCTGATATATCACTAGTTCTAAACATAAACCACTGATTATCTAACCTTTCAAATACAACTTTGATATCCGGTTTTATATCCTTTTCACTTACTAAACCGTGAGGTAGTATATGACATAGACCACCTATATCTTTTGAATAATTGATATGACACGTAGAAATATCATCGATAAAGATGTAATCAGAACCTAAGAGCTCCTTGAAAAGAAGATCAAAGACATACTTGTGCCTAACACTAGAATCTGGACAATATATTTTTATAGGTAGTTGCAATAAACTTGATCTATAGCTGTCGCAAGTTTACGGTCTTTTGCTGTAATAGTATTGCCTTCATCGTGCGTAGTTAGACATACTATTACCTTGTTGTAGATATTAGTCCACTCCGGATGATGATTTTGTTCGTCAATAACTTTAGAACACTCAGCCATGAAATCCATTGCTTGCATAAAACTATCAAACTTGAAGGTCCTCTCCAGTGTGTTATTCTCTTCGTTCCAACTCATATTATCGCATTATTTTTTGTGTAAAGTGTGAATCTCCCATTTTTATATAGACTACATACATCCCAGGAATGAAGTCTTCGGGACTTAAAATTAATCTATCTTGGTGTGCTACTGTATGTACTGCTCTACCCATAGCATCGTAAACTGTAGCATCTATCTTGTCTGGTGCTAGGATAGTCAATTTACCTTCACCTAAAGCAAAAGCACTTTGGTTTAAAACCGAAAAAGGTGAATTTTTCACCTTCGAAATAGAAGCTCCTCTCACCATGAAACCTGCATCTACAAAGCACTGCTTTAGCTCACCTTGGTATCTACCGTTAAAATCTGTTTTATCTATATCCAAGATGATTTTTGCCATTTGTGGCATCGTGGTATTAGCTCCTTGATAGTATAAGTGTTCTAATACTAAACTATCCATAGCTAGTCTACCAATAAAATCATGCCCACACATAAGAGCACTAGACCAAATGTCTCTGTCTCCATCTTTATTATTTTTTAGATCTTGAGGATACGCTCTTTTTGTATTGATTCCGAAACCATTCCAAAACGGATTGTGCCCATCCCAACTAAATACCTTGTCTGGTGTATTATCGTTTATACTACGACTATAAGACTTTGCTAAGTAATCGCAAGTACCTTCTTCCATAGCTTTACGTTGCGATCCTTCAGTATTAAATGGTGATGCTATCTCGCTCAGAGAATGTGTAAATTCATGAATAATCACTTCCCCATCTTCGCCATCGTCTACTCCGCCATCACCAAATTGTAATGTATGATCGAAAGGATCATAGGCAGAATTATCCGCTCCTCCAAAAGCGTGTACATCCACTTTTAGTGGCTCAGTGAGTGCGTCGTAACCTAAACTATTCACATACTCACCAAAAGTATTTATGTGATAGTATACATTCATATACTCAAATTCGTCCTTGTCCCTAGTGTAAGAAGCACTATCATTTGATAATGTGAATGGCAAATCTGTTGGAGCACTTATATCTTCAAAGATTAAGAATTCTGATTCTAAGAAGAAGACACCATTTTCTACTTTAGCAGGATTACTTACCCAGACTAGCTGAGAATCTATGCTGCTATTGGTAGAGTCATTATTATCTATAAAATTACCCCCATAGCTAGTATTGGCTGAGTTTATAGGATTTACCATAAAAACCTTGCTAAATAAAGTTGTATCTTCCTTTACAAATTTGTATTGCTCACTAGATATCAAAACCTTTCCATTAGAAGTAACATATTCTATTTTAGGATGCACTAGATCTTTCACTTGTTGCATAAATACAGTTACAAGTCCAACATCAGTAGGCATTAATAAATCGGATGGGCTCACGACGTCTACTGGGCCAGTGTAAAGATAATTCTGTATTACTTGGTTCCCATTAGTCGACTGATGCACCTTTACTCCAGCAAAAAGGACCTGAGATTCGTTTATATACTGCTGATAAGTAGTATGTATACCAAAGGGGCTTTCTACTTCATTTATTTTGACTAGGCGACTTCCCTCGGGCATAGTCAGTTGATCTAAAACAGCATTAGTAGTGGGGATAAGCACGGCATTGGGAGTAGTGTGAATCTGTACACTTCGCATTTCAGGAAATATTATTTCTTGAGCCCAGATGGACTCAGAAATAAAAAGACATAGTACTACGACTAGATAGGATAAAAACTTACTTCTCATTTTCTAGGGCTAAGGTATCGATTTTATTTAGTTCAGTTAATAATTTAGAAGTCATACTTTTAGCACAAGTCATTATAAATTGACTATCGGAATGCACCTCATATGCTATGTCTGGCCATTTATTTAGTAAGTTGTACAGTACATAGGATTTAGCTGGTGCTATAGTGCATACTGTTGTATCTGTTAGAACAAGATCTTTTATTTTGGCAGAGGATATAGAAGACTCAGCTACTCCACCATATGCTTCTATAAGTCCAGGTATTCCTAGTTTCTTACCCCCATAATAGCGAACTACAGCACATCCTACATATGTAATCTCAGCAGATAAAAGTGCGTAAAGTATAGGTCTTCCACTACTATTACTAGGTTCACCGTCATCGCTAAATCGCTGACAATCTCTATCTATACCTATCACGCAGGCAGAGCACACGTGTGTAGCATCTATGAACTCTGTCTTATAATCTTTTATTTTTTGCTCAAAGTCTTCTTCGTCTCTCACTGGAAAAAGAAACCCATAAAACTTGCTTCCGCTCGCCTTATACTCACTCGTACATATATTTTCTATCCCTCTATATGTGTCAGCTAGCATAGGATATGATGGCAATGGATACTACAGCAAGCAGGAGTCCCCACTGGTTTTTAGGCTCTATTTTTTCTTTGAATATAAGTACGGAAAGCAACGTGCTTACTAATACAATACCCACATTATTCACTCCAAATACAAAAGCACTCTTTACGCTGAAACCCTCTATAGCACTAAGCAGAAAGAAGATAGAAAAGTAATTTGGCACCCCTAAGGCTATTCCTGCTTTTACGCTTTTCCATTCCCAAGAACTAAAGTTAGCTTTTTCTTTCACTAGATATATAGAGGTGCCAGCTATGAATGCTCCTAAGAAAATAGAGTAAGAGATAGTGCTTAGTGGTATGTCTTGACTGTAAGCCTGTTGTAGTACTTTTAGACTTGTATCTATCATTCCGCCACCGAAAAAAACAATGACTGGAAGAATGAGATATCGCTTATCTAAATGAAGCTCTTTTTTCACAGTAATAAAGTAGATACTGAGAATGGATAGTATTAATCCAATAACGAATAGCAATGTAATGTCCTCTTTGGCAAAGAAATAAGCGAATAATACAGGTATAACCACACTCATCTTACCACTAACCGCTGTCACGCTTATTCCTAGCTTCTCTGTGGTGAGAGCC
>JBDNFQ010000399.1:0-3184 GCA_041689715.1 Bacteroidia bacterium | reverse complement strand
TGAAGGTGCGAGCACATCTAATCGATCGAAGTAGATACCAATAACATCTAATTCGTTTACCACAAACTTGAATAAAATAACGCCTATAAATCCTGAAATAATGCTCGCAATAGCACCTGTCTCGCTGTATTCTTTCCAGAAAAGTGAAAGAATAATAACAGGACAAAAACTAGCGGCTATACCACTCCACCCAAATATCATTACCCAGAATACTTGTCGGTCCGGGCTGAAATAGGCCATCCCAAAAGCAAGTCCTAGTGCTAACAAAGCCATAATAAGCGTCACATACCTCGATATTTTGGTGAGCTCACCGTCAGATATAGAAGGATTAAATATTTTTTGATAAAAATCACGCGTAACGGCACTAGATGCCATTACCAGTAGTGAATCTATAGTAGACATAATAGCAGATAAGACTATGGCTACATAGATAGCCGCTATGCCTAGTGGTAGGAAGTTAGTCGTTACCATGTCCAATACATCTGTGGCTCCCGTTCCAAATACGGCTTCTGGATCCTGACCATTTTCAGTAAAATAAACTCGAGCTAGTATACCGATAGTAACAGCGGCGGCATCTGTAAGTAAGGTGTAAAATATCGCTACCCACTTTCCTTTGGTTATTTCCTCCTCGTTTTTGATAGACATAAAACGAACATACACCTGTGGTGAACCTAAAAATCCTAGTCCTATCATAGAAAATCCTAAAATAGTGGCCAGGTTGAGCCAAAATCCTTCTCCTCCCCAAATATTAGTAAGTTTAGGATCTAAAGTATGCAACGTGTCTAGTATGTTCAGATTGGCATCTAGATTGTAATAAACGACAATGGGCAGAATAACAAGTCCAAAGAACATGAGCACTCCCTGGAACAGGTCTGACCATACTACGGCTACAAATCCTCCAATAAAAATATAGGCCAATACGATGAAAAAGCCTAATAATGCTCCGTGATAGTAATTCATATCCATCATAGACTCAAAGGCAATGCCCGTGGCATCTATCTGCGTGCTTACGTAAATCACTACAAATACAGATAGGATAGAGGCCGCTAGTCCTCTGAGAAATCTCGTACTGCTTTTGAAATGACTTTCTAAGTAGTCAGGAATAGTTAGGGACTGGTAGGTATCTGACTTCCGCTTAAATCGCTTAGCCATAAACTGCCAAGAGACTGCTACACCGATTACTTCACCCAGCACTACCCAGTACGCGGATAGTCCTGCTAGAGCACCCATACCTGTAAGTCCTATGAGTAACCAGCCAGACTCGCCAGTAGCTCTAGCCGAAAAGGCCGTAGCCCAATAGCCTATTTTCTTGCCACCTACATAGTAGTCGCTTATGTTTTTTACACGTCTAGAAGCTACTATTCCAATGAGGAATAATACGAGAACGTAGAGAGTTAAAGCGATTATTTTGGGGAGCATATCTTTTAGTTTGTTTATTAAGTATTCATTTCTGCAGCACCTTCTTCTAAGGTTTCAAAGAATTTGATTATTTCATCTTTACCATTGGTGGCATTAATAGTCACTAATCGTACAAATTCATTTTCTCCAAACTTACCATAGCCCACTAAGGTGGTAGCTTCCTCATACAAAGCTGTACACAGTTCTTTGGCGTCTATCCCTTTATAGTTAAAGCATACAGAGATGGAGTCTCCGAAGCTATACAGTGTGTAGTCTGGATGATTATTAATATACTCGCGGGCTACATCGGCTAAATAAAATTGCTGATCTACGATGTGTTCTAGCCCTTTATTTCCCACAGATTTCCAAAGTGTCCAGAGTTTTAATGCATCGTTTCTACGACCGCACTGCAAGCTAGTCTTGCCTAAATCGTAATCATCTGCACCAGTTTGATATAGATACTCTGCTTGATTAGAAAAAGACTCTACGAGTTGTTCTTTATGTCTAGAGACAAAAATAGAACTACTTAGAGGTGTACCTAGCATTTTATGAGCATTGAAACTAAAGCTATCGCTTCGTTCTGCTCCTGCTACGAGGTGCTTATATTTTTTACTAAATATTACTGCACCACAATATGCTCCGTCTATGTGTAGCCATATATTATACTTCTGACATACATCTGCTATCGCATTTATATCATCAAAAGCTCCTAGTACAGTAGTACCAGCCGTGGCATTCACGTAAAAAGGAATACAGCCATCTGTTAGATCTTGAGCTATGCACTCAGCAAGATGTGTTGGGTCCATTTGTCCTAGAGGATTGTTTTTTATATATCTAATGTTATTACGCCCCACACCTGCAAAGGCTGCATTTTTAGGTGTAGAATAATGTGAAGTTGCAGATGTATATAACGTCATACGTTTAGTTACGCCATTATATTTTGCATCTTTATCTTTCGTATCTCGAGCCATTATTAGACCCATATAGTTACTCATACTTCCACCTGGAGGCATAGTCCCATCTCCATCAGTATATCCTACGAGTTTGCAGGTTTCTTGTATTATGGCTTTCTCTATACCTGCCTGTGGTCCTGCCACCTTATAGGTGTACATACTATTGTTTAGTATTACGGCAAGTAAATCTCCAATTACTGCTTTAGGCTGTCTCCCGCCAAAAAGTTGATTGAAGAAAAGCTTAGACGCGGTACGAGGAGTGTGCATCACTGCATTTTCTACTACCTGTTTCCATTCCTCATCATCCATTGGTTCATCGCTAAAACTGAGATCAAGATCAGCAATCACGGTTTCTGTAGGTAATGGAGAGACTACAGGTTGTTTTTTTTCATTTTCAATTAGTTTAGTGACCAATTCATTAAAAAATTGTAATTCTGACTGCATTTCTGCTTCAAAGTTGACACAATATGCCGAATAACCAATGTTTAGGCTTTCTTTATACTTGACTCTACAACATGAATGTATATTTGTAACAGAATAAAATGTCTTTAGGCACCACAAATCAAAATAGAATAGGTAATCTCGACGAAATGGTTCGTTTGCTCAGAAAGGGCGATTATGAACCGGTTCTATCGGAAGCTGAGCGTATGACCTTCAGTATGGACGAGTTGTTGCCATACAGTCATTGGAATCAAGAGCGATATACACGAAACTGTATAGCGTATGACGAATATTTTGAGCTTGTGCTACTCTGTTGGGAGCAAGGTCAAAAGACGGCTATCCATTGTCACAATGAGCAGGAATGCTGGGTGAAGGTAGTCTCTGGATGCTTT
>JBDNFQ010000398.1:0-3354 GCA_041689715.1 Bacteroidia bacterium | reverse complement strand
TGGATCTTCTAATTCATTGAAATATTCTAACATCTTATTTCCTTTTTCAAGGAAGAAATACTTAATCCCTCAATTACTCTTCTCGCTAACACTATTTGTTATATACCACGATACATGTATTTTTAAGCGATTGCCCTGCTAATAATGCTAAAAAGAGATACTTTTTCATTTAGCTCATTAACAACCCCTACAACTTCACCACCTTGCGTCTTACCACATCTCCATTTCCTGAGATGAATGAAAGATAATACGTCCCTTGGGACCACATAGAAACATCATTTACGATCCACTCATTGCTAGCTTCTGTAGTATAGTTTAGCATTTCTTTACCTTGAATATCTGTAACACTAAGCACTCCTTTTTGTGGCACCTGCATTTTCCAATACAACTGATTAGCTACAGGATTACTCACTACTATGAAATTATCCATGCTAGCTTGACGACTAGAAGCTATAGTTCTAGCCGTAGTTAGTTGTATCGTAATAGGCAAGTGATCACTCATATTATACAAAGCATCTATTACTGCTGCTGGTGCAGCATTATTAGTACCAGAGTTTATATTGCCATTGAAGTGATTACCATCATTCCCAAGAGCTGTATAGCTACCTGGCACATACCCAAGACCTCGTTCATTATCCAGCACTTCTTTGCCACATAGCACAAAATCGAATCGATCGTCTAAACCACCACCACTATGGCATCCACCACTTGCTCTGGTACTCTGTGTATGTATAGATGCATAGGTTCCACTATTATTCCAAGAGCCTGATTTGTCTATAGGGTCATAAAAATTAACAGCTGTATTACTGCCATTTATTAGGTTTTGGTATCCTTCTTCAGAACTCGTATATATGTTAAAATCACCTGACATTATATACGAGTGGTCTCCGTTATAATTAGCTTCGTGATATTCCATCACAGCCGCAGTCATCAAAGCACGCTCTGTCACATTGGTTGTGCCTTTGCTTGCTTTGAGGTGGGCTACGTATACCGTAAGAAAAGTAGTATCACCTAAGTCCAATTCTGACTGATCTAAGTAGTACAGCGTATAAGCATCTATTTGTCTTACAAGTTGTACATTATTTGTACCCCGATCTATTTTATCTTGCTTATGCAGCACTAGCTTATTTCTGTTGTAGTACAACATATTACTTAAGTTAGAATTTGCCGAATAAGTAGCTTGCTTATAGTATGATCTCCCTTGTTGATTCAGAGCATTGTCTAGCAATCTCCTTGCCGCAGTGCCGCCATCTCCTACAATCTCATTACAAGTAATAATATCTGGCAATACATGGCTCACGATAGTTCTCATATAGCCCTCCTTTTGTGCTGGGCTATTGTTACTCTCCGTACAGTAGGTGCTCATATTCCTATAATTGAGCACATTGTAGTGCATAAAAGTAAGTGTATCTGTAATGGTTTGTGCAGATGCAGAAACAGAAAGTACACACGCTAGAATTAAAATTTTTCTCATACAGTTTCAAAGGTACGTTATCGGGTGCTATACCCCGCCTAAATTGTGTTTATTGACTAAGAAATGCAGGAATTCTTCACAGCTTCTTTCTACTACTTGATAGCATTCCTCAAAACCATTTTCATCCCCAAACCAAGGATCGATAACATCTGCCCCCTTATTCAATAAGTCAAAATCTCTAAGCTTGAGCATTTGAGCAGAAGCATTTGTAGGTCTGAGTTCATTGGCATTTTGTACGTTACTTTCATCCATCACTACTAGATAGTCAAAAGACACGAAATGCTGAGTAATGAGTTGCTGTGCTTTGTGATGTACAGGGACAGCATGCGTTTTAGCCACTTGTATAGTACGTGGGTCCGGATTTTCTCCTATGTGATATGCTGCTGTACCACAACTCTCTACATATATCTGTTTATCTAATCCTTGGTCCAACACTTGCTGAGCAAAAACCGCCTCTGCCAAGGGAGACCTACAGATATTACCAAGGCAAACGAACATTATTTTAATCATAGATATACTTTTTGATGAGCAAACATAATTTAGATTACTAATAAAATCAACTCTAAAGTCCTTTAAATCAAAATATTACCGACTGTCAATAGTCCATAAAAGTGTTAACTAGATTCTTTATAATAAAAATAGTTCAATTCCTACTTGTCATATTCAATGAATGTTTGATTTTTGCAACTGAAATAGAAAGAACAAATGGAAAATATTTTAATCGTTTTAGGCATATTAATTTTAGGATCAGCAATGGGTGGCACACAATTACCAAAACTGCCAGGAGCTATACTTTCATTAGGAGCAATAGTTCTTCTGTTTTTCAATTCTAACGCTCTTAGCAATATGGCTTCTACCTTTTTTATCTTCCCGATAATACTAGTTGTAGTAGGTATAATGTCTTTTATGGCAGAGAAAAAACTAGCCACAGAAGGAGACAATGCAAGTAAAAAGACGAAGCTTATGGCTGGCTCTATCTTTCAGGTATTGTTCATCGTAGCGGTTACTTTCTATTTTGTTTCTACTTTCTTTTTTCCGTTCTACAGCTAAAAAAAACGTTTTCGTATTTCTTGCCCATTACCTAGAGTAGGTAATAACCTTAGTACTACTATTGTAGTATGGAAATCGCAATTATAATACTCGGCATTCTTGCCATTATCCTGAGTTTGGTAGGTAGCGTTTTGCCTGCACTGCCAGGACCACCTGTAGCCTACGGAGGCCTTTTATTACTTCTACTAAACCAAACCGCCAAGCTATCTATGGTGGGCAATAGCTATATATGGCTTATCACACTAGGTATAGTAACTCTCTTTATTACCGTGATAGATTACTATATGCCTATCTGGGGTACCAAAAAATTTGGTGGCACCAAGGCTGGATCTAGAGGGAGCACAATCGGTTTAATAGTGGCTGTGATTCTAACTTTTTTTACATCGGGCTTAGCGGTTATCCTCATTATAGTAGGACCTTTTGCCGGAGCTTACATAGGAGAAAGAAGTGCAGGTCAAAATGCACAAGTTGCTTTACAAAGTGCCAAAGGTTCATTCCTTGGATTCATAGCGGGCACCTTTATGAAAGTAGCTGTGGTGATCTCGATAGCAATATACTTTACAGTGTTGTTGGTTTAAAATATAAACCACGAAGTAAGTAAGATAAAGTAAGGCTGACGCTACTATTTGCCAAAGGCAGATAACTTAATGTGCTTAGTTCAACAAAAATGAGCAACTATCTAATTCCTTCCTTTCTTACAATAACATGGAGCTAGCTGAGTATAGCTACTTAATGTTAAAAAATGACCACAAAGGAAGTAAGTAAAAGTAAGGCTGACGCAGCTATTTGCCAAAGGCAAAGAACTTAATGTGCTTGAAACCATAAGAATG
>JBDNFQ010000397.1:0-5362 GCA_041689715.1 Bacteroidia bacterium | reverse complement strand
TTCAAAAAAGCAGGAGTAGGCAAAGGAGCCTCTTTGGTAATAAACGAAAACATACGCAAAGACTCTATCTTATGGATAGACAGAGAGCCTAAAAACAAAATGGTGTCCGACTACTTGACGTTTGTGAACGCACTTATTCCGCAGCTTAATCGGCATTTTTTTCTGCCACTCAAGGACATAGAACTTATGTACGCTATCTATGAAAAAGGAAGTTTTTATAAAAGGCATAAAGACAGATTTGAGCATCATCAGCATCGGTTCTTTACTGTGGTGCTATACCTCACAGACTGGCAATCTGGTGATGGTGGGGAGTTACTATTATATAAAGAAAACGAAACTATAACTGTAATTCCTTCGGCGGGCACATTTGTGATATTCACGTCTGAGACTGAACACGAAGTATTGCCTACCAATGCAAGAAGGTACAGTGTTACAGGCTGGATTACCGATGTTCCTATCGGGTTGACGTTTCTATAAAGAAGAGATGTGTTGTATTTACACTCCTCTCAAAAACTTGACCGAGACATCATTAAAAATGTGTGGCTGCTCCACATTTACTACGTGTCCGCAAGCGGGGATCACGTGTAGGGTAGAGCTTTTGTGGTCTGCTACTATTTTAGTAATACTCGGCAAAAACATGTGGTCCTCAGCACCCATAATATAAAGTGTAGGCACTCCTGCATCTTTAAATCGGAAATACTTGAGTAGTGGGTTAATCTCTGCTACCAGTGTAAACCAGCGTTTAAACTCTTTTTGGTATAGTTTCTTAGCCTCGTTTATAAAGAGGTTTCTACTCTCCTTATGGCTCTTTTTAGGCATAATGATATGGGCAAAAAACCGGTACAGCAATAAGTAAGGAACGATAGATTTAAGTAATACTCCCAGTTTCATGAGTACCTGTCCACGTAGGTTCATTTTCATGATAGCACCTCCCATAATCATACTGCGAGTGCGATCTGGGAATCGTTCTGTAATCTCACGAATCACTATAGTACCCAGTGAGATACCTACCCAGTGGGTGGTAGCTATCTTCAGGTGGTCGAGTACTTCTATCACCTCATTACCTATGTTATCAAAACGGTAGCGTTTTAGTTTTTCGTAGATGGGTTTCTTAGATTTTCCATGACCTCTTAGGTCTATCAGTAACACATTAAAGTGCTTTTGGAAAGCACGTACTTGCTTATACCAGATACTACTGCTACCTCCTGCACCATGGATGAAGGTCACCCACTCGGCATCGTCGCTGTGTATATGTATAGTATAGTGTAGCACTCTTTTGTAGCTAACAAAGATAACACCTTATTCGTTTAGAGCTTCAGTTTTACCTGCACTGGGCTATGTAGCGTGCGGTGCACGGGACATTTATCTGCTATCGCCATTAGTTATTTCTTTTTGCTCATCTGTCTGGTTAGCATCTATCTCTATTACTCGCTCTAGGATGTCTATCTTATTACTAGATGACTCGCAAGCTTCGCAGTCTTTAGCATAATCTTGATTCTGAAGGTCGTCTACGAATTGGTTTTTCACGTGCACGGGTGAAGATGGTGCTCCTACGGCAGCTCTAGTTTAGCGGTTAGTTTCTGTCCTTTTCCGTTGGGGGAATGCACACGTTTGGTATCGGTCTGTGGTAAAAGGAATTAACAGGAGTAGAAGTCTTTATTTTGAAATCAAAAAAGGGATGATACATTAGTCTATTATTCCATCATTCTATACTTCAGTAACTTGTATCATTGCACCCATGCAAGCACCACGAGCTAAGAAGGTACCCAAAGAACTTATAATACACGGAGATACACGTATAGACGATTACTTCTGGATGAACCAGCGAGAAGACCAAGAAGTGATAGACTACCTAAATGAGGAAAATGCCTACGGTAAAGAGGTGATGAAGCCTACTGAAGGTTTTCAAAAAGACCTATACGAAGAGATGATTGCTCGTATAAAAAAAGATGATGAGTCTGTGCCGTACAAGAAAAAAGACTACTGGTACTATACTCGATTCATAGAGGAAGGGCAATATCCTATCTACTGCAGAAAGAAGGATACCTTGGAAAATCCAGAGGAAATACTGATGGATGTAAATGTAATGGCAGAAGGGCATAATTACTATAGTGTAGGAGGCCTAAGTATTAGTCCAGATAACAAGTATTTAGTCTTTGGTGAAGATACGGTAAGTCGCAGAATCTATACGCTCAAAATGAAGAGTATAGCAACAGGTGAGATATTAGAACTCAACATACCTGGCACTACTGGTGGAGCAAGTTGGGCAGGAGATAGCCAAACATTATTCTACACACTCAAGGATAAGACTACACTGCGTAGTGCTAAGATAATGTCTTTCAATATTATCACCAAGGAAGAAAAGGTTCGTTTCATAGAGACGGATGATACCTTTAACTGTGGCGTGTACAAAAGCAAGAGTGAGAAGTACATCATCATAAGTAGTGGAGCGAGTATCACAAGTGAGTATCAATTTATACTAGCAGATAGTCCTGAGGATGAATTCAAAATATTCCAACCACGAATACGCGGACTAGAGTACAGTATTAGTCACTTTGAAAATAAATGGTATGTCACAACCAACTGGGATGCACAAAATTTCAAGCTCATGGAAACAGACGAAGTACTCACGGAGCGTAGCAACTGGAAAGAGGTAATAGGACATAGAGAAGATACTCTACTAGAAGGATTAGAGATCTTCAGAAACTTCCTGGTAGTAGAGGAGCGTACCAATGGTCAAAACTTCATAAGAGTAATAAACCAAAAGACGAAGGAAGAACACTACATGGTGTTTGAGTCGGAGACATACGACTGCTGGTCTAGTCTAAATGTGGACTTTGATACAGAGATACTTAGGTATGGCTATACGAGTATGACAACGCCTAGTAGTGTGTTTGATTATAACATGGCTACCAGAGACAAAGTACTACTCAAGCAGCAGATAGTTCTTGGCGGATATGACGAGAGTCTGTATGACAGTAAGCGTATCTGGGCCACCGCTCGTGACGGTAAAAAAGTGCCCATGAGTGTAGTATATAAAAAAAATGCGAGCGATTCTGCCTCAAGCAGAGAAAAAAGTGAGGTTGTCAGTTCAGCTAGTCCGACCTCTGGCGGAAGTGATTCCGTCTCCGTTGGAAGTGAAAGTGGGGTTGTCAGTTCGAGTGATTCCGTCTCCGACGGAATAGTACCGAGAACAAGACCAACACTACTCTATGCCTACGGTTCCTATGGCCATTCGCTAGACCCATACTTTAGTTCTATTAGACTTAGCCTGCTAGATCGCGGTTTTGTATTTGTGATAGCCCATATCCGTGGTGGCGAAGACCTTGGTCGCCAGTGGTATGATGATGGTAAGATGCTGAATAAGAAAAATACATTTACCGATTTTATAGATTGTGCAGAGCATCTCATTGCAGAAGGCATCACTACCCAAGAACATCTGTATGCTCAAGGGGGAAGTGCCGGCGGCTTGCTTATGGGAGCAGTGATGAATATGCGTCCAGAGCTATGGAATGGAGTACTAGCTCAGGTGCCCTTCGTAGATGTGGTGACTACTATGCTGGATGATAGCATACCACTTACCACGGGAGAGTATGATGAGTGGGGAAATCCAAATGAAGAGGAATACTACCACTATATAAAAAGCTACTCACCGTATGATCAGGTAGAAGCGAAAGCGTATCCCAATACACTCATAACTACAGGTTTGCATGACAGTCAGGTGCAGTACTGGGAACCAGCCAAGTGGATAGCTAAACTGCGAGAGATGAAAACAGATGACAATATCCTCATCATGGATTGCAATATGGAAACCGGTCACGGTGGAGCCAGTGGTAGATTCGAAGCACTCAAAGAGACTGCCAAGGAGTTTGCCTTTCTATTTATGCTCGAGGGGATAAAAGAATAATTTTGTACCATGAAAAATAGCCTAGTCATGCTACTACTTTTAGTGAGCACATCACTCGTAGCACAGATAGAAACAGACCGTCCAGATTTTACTGAAAGTCCTAATTTAGTGCCCAAAGGAGCTCTGCAGATAGAGACTGGGTTTATTTTGGAGAATGATAAGGAGAGTGTCGGTGGGATAGGAGGTCCATCAACTTTAACACAAAGGAACCTAACTGTAAATACTTCACTATTCCGATTTGGGCTTACAGATAAAGTAGAATTGAGGCTATATACAGTAGTTAATAGTAACCAGCTTTTAGTTGAAAGTGGATTAGTGATTCCTGATACGACTATCAAAACTTCAGGATTTCAGACCTCCTTCATAGGCTTCAAAACCAATCTATACAAGTCTGACAAAATGAGTATAGGCTTTCTTGGCCACTTATATATTCCAGAACTAGCATCAGGAGATTTTGCTAAGATTGACGGTCAGAAAATTGCACCGGAGTTTCTAATACCACTCACGTATGATATAACAGATAGGCTTGGAATAGCAGTGCAGTACGGACTGAGCTGGGATGGCTTTACACCAAATCCTACTACGAGTTATACTTTATCCCTGGGTTACAGTATCACAGATAAACTTAGTGCATATATAGAGCCGTATGGTTTCTTGACGAATAATGGGGATGAACTTCACCTTATCAATGGGGGTTTTACGTACTTGATTAATGATGATTTTCAAGTGGATCTTACTGGAGGATTTGGCCTCAATGAGGCGGCACCAAATAATTTTATAAACTGCGGAGCATCGTTTTTATTATTTAATAAATGAGGAATACACTACTAATCATACTAGCCTGCGGAGCATTTGCCGCCTGCGATACCACTAGCAAGTGGAAACCACAACAGGAGACAATAGCTCAAGCTGAAACCCAGTCAGACCTGTCTCCATACGCCAAGCGACTAATACGACATAGAGATAGCACTAGTGCTATGTTCCTAAGTGGAGCTAATGGGATACTACCCAAAGAAGATTTGTCACCTACAGGAAAGCTGAAGCACTTTGCTCCAGATGAGACGTTTAGAGTAAAAGCAACCTTTACTCCTATAGAAAATGGGGAGGTAATAGAAATGAAAACGAGTACTGATAGACTGCCAGAGTACAAGAAATATGGCACATTTTCGTTTAAACTAAGGGACGCAGATTTGGCACTTACTCTGTTTCAAAATGTAGAGCAGCCAGACTATTTCTTTTGCCCATTCAAAGACCTTACCAATGGGAATGAATCATATGGAGCAGGCAGATATCTAGATTTTAAGCTAAAAGATCTAGCCAATCCTGTGCTAGATTTCAACTATGCTTATAGCCCATATTGTGCATATAACAAGGAGTACTCTTGCCCTATACCACCTAGGGAAAACCACCTTCAAGTAGCAATACCTGCAGGAGAAAAGAGGTGGCACTAAGTCC
>JBDNFQ010000396.1:0-5018 GCA_041689715.1 Bacteroidia bacterium | reverse complement strand
GGGTACATATTACTCATATAATCTTAACGAGGGTAAATATACTAAAAATTTACCTTTATTCTACTAATAGATGTACTTATTACGTTCAATAAACAGATAATAAAAAACAAATTTAAACATCCGTATACTAAAATCGAATTTGTAGAGAAAGATTTAAAGGTGTCAAGAATTAGTGCTGCTAATTACTTGAACACGTTGTAAGCTACCCATTAATACATTGACTTTACTTTTTCCACTCCACTCGCTAAGGTGAAGTTTTGAATTTCTGCTGCTCCTAGTACTGCTATTTTCATTTATAACTCATCTAGAATTTCAACTAACTTTTTGACTTGCTTTTTGCTTTCAAAATGTGCTACCGCATAGTCATAGCCACGCTGAGAAACCTCCCATGCTAACATTTCATTTTCATATCGAAAAATAATGGCATCGGCCAATGCCTGAGCATCGTCTACCTTATATTTTATCGCTTCTTGTAAATGACTAAAATCTTCAGAATACCCAGGACCGTCACTCATCAGTACAGGTCTATCACTTGCTAGATACTCACCCAACTTTATGGGATATCCAGAAGAAGCAAAGCTTGATTTATCCCTATTCATAATGAACGCAGAACAAGATTGCAGTCTTTTAGCAATCTCTTCCACTTTTACTTTTCCTATTAATACTATGTTTTTACCTAGACCTTTCTGCTCAATGGCAGCATGAATATCTCTGTTATTTGTGAGATCTCCTATCAAATACAAATGGATGCTCTTATTCTCTTGTACTGCCAATTGAAGTGCATCCAGTATCGTTTGAAAGCCATCTTTTTTTCCAAACGAACCAATATATCCAATGCTGTAATGAACTCTTTCTACATCATTCTCAAATCGGTTGAAATCTATCATCAAAGGAACGAGCGTCATTTTCTTTTTCCAACGATTAAAAAATACATAAAGATAATTTGAGATAACTAGAACTTGATCTGACAACCCAAAAAAAATCCACTCTTCCGTTTTGTGAAGAATGGCATTATTCCTTGTTGAATGCAAATCTGTATAATCGACTACGATTGTATTCCTAAGTATTTTAGAAATAATAAGCCCTGGCAGTGTGCTTATCCATTGAGGCGTATAAAAATACTGAATATCATAAGTCCTCCTATTTTTCCAAATGAACAAAATAAATTGAATGTGACACCGGATTAGTTGCCCTATTCTACTTAATCTAGTAGCTGGATACTTTCCCCAATTTCCTATTCTAGTAATTAATTGCCCTTTATAATCAGAAACTTGATCTTCACAAAAATCACTAGAAAACCGAGTAGGATACATACTCACCAAATCGCATGACCAACTTCCTTCTATCAACCCATCGGTAATATTTCTAATTCGGGATGCGTGAACATCTCCTTCTGGAAACTCCCCAATGAAAAACAAACCCGCTTTTTTGGTTTGCCCCATACTAACCCGTTATCTCTTGTGCATCCTTCTTTAACAACCCGTCCCCATATAGACCCAACTTACTAGCAGTATACAGTATAGTCAATACCACTAAAGAACAAGCACTATACATCTCTAAATAGGAGGAGTGGATGAGTAAAACATACCCTATACTCAGCACTCCTTGCAAGGCTGCATACAACAGACTAACTGCTCTATGGTCCCAGTTCTTTTTATTAACCAAATCCTGATAGAGATGACTTCGATGAGCCTCGAAAATATTTTCTCTTTTTAGCAGTCGAATCACTATAGTACCAACACTATCTACTCCGTAAACACCTAACAAAATTACCGTACTCCATGTATGTAAATGAACACCAAAATAAACGACTAAAAAAGCAGCAAACAATCCCATCGTAACACTACCAGAATCCCCCAAAAACAACAAGGCTTTTTTTCTAAAATTAAAAAACAGAAATGCTAAAAAAAAGGCAAGATATAGCAGGATAGTATGGTCAAATTGATGAGCATGTATAGCATAACTAATAGCCAAACTAGAGCTTAATAAAACAATAGAATAACTAGCTGTCATTCCATTGATTCCATCCATGAAGTTATAGCAATTGACTACGCCTAATGAGACTACAACTAGAGAAATCCAAACTAACAATGAAAAACCAATAGATGGCAATGCTCCAAAAAGAACAAAATACGTTGCTGTGAGGTATAATACAAATCTAAGCTTGGTTCCTAGTCCCCCTAAATCATCCACAAAACCAGTAATTACGCCTATACTTAACCCCAAACTAAACACCAATGTATACATACTCGGTTCAAAGCTGAAAATAAATAGATTGACTAAAAATAAAACAATTCCCCCACCCCTTATAACACTATAGGAATGAGAACTTCTCTCATTGGGGATATCATGGATCTTTTGTTTACCCGCTATTTTGATATACAGGAATAGCAGTAGCCCGCATATGAATACACTCACGGGTAAAAATAGTTTGAACGGAAAATCAAATATCATGAAGTAAAATCAAGTTTCTGGAGTCTTTCCTTGGTAGAAAATGGCATCAATTCTATGCCTATGTTGTCTTTTAATGCAGTATTATCACATACCAATGTGCCCAATACTTTATCTAAGAACTGCATACCAAGCATACGTGTAGCAGACATCAAAAAGCGTACAAAAAAAGGAGGTAATGGAAAATGAATAAAGTCACTCTTATTCCCTTTACAAATACACTTAAGCATATCGTAGGTAGAGATGGGTTCATCATCACAGACCATAAAAGAACCACTAGCACATTCTTGTTCTATAAGCTTATTAAAGACGAATTGAAGATTATCTATAGCCAACAACGAACGCTTGTTCTGCCATCCACTAAATGGATAGGGAAAACCCTTCATCAATACATTATACAGTTTAGGTAAATTTCCTTTATTCCCTTTCCCATATATCATTACAGGCTCCAAGATGTGGTAGGTATGCTCTTTCGCTAAATTTTGCTCAATAAACTGCTCTGCCAGCAATTTTGATTTCCCATATACACTCGATGGAATTTTAGGCGAATCTGACTTCAAGTATTCTTGCTCTCCAAATACTTTCACTGAGCTCAAATAGATGAACTTCACCGGCTGCTTAGCAGTGCTGTTAACCCATGTTACTAATTTCTCTGTAAGTCCTACATTTACATCAAAATAGGCCTGCTCTGCTGACGAATGATGGGTGTCATGAGCGAGCCCTGCTAAATGAATGATAACATCAAAATCACACGCTAGATCTGTGATATTCTCCCATGAGTACATTTGCTCTACTCCAGATACTTGAGCACATCGGCTCACTGCACTCAAATGGGTTTTATCCTTGAGGGCTGCAATCGTATGCTTCCCAACAAACCCAGAAGCTCCCGTTATTAATATCTTATTATTAGACATACCTTAAATTTAATTTCAGACCTTGAAAATGTAAAGTTTTTCTTCCTCTCTTTTTTTATACTCATTTGTAGCCTTTCTCTTCTTTAATAACATATAAAATAGGGATTAAGCAAACTTGGTTTGTTGTATTCTAATTCTAATGAGCCATCTAGCTGGTATATAGCATAGCCAAGGCTATTTAATATAGCGTGTGCTGCAGCAGTATCCCACTCCATACAAGGTGCAAAACGAGGATAAATATGAGCAGAGCCCTCTGCTATTTTCATAAACTTGAGTGAACTCCCCATACTCAAAGTAATAGGTTCGTTACATGCACACAAAAACGCTACAGTAGTAGCATCTAAATGAGACCGAGACACAACCACCGTAGTCCCTGGTATCGCTTGAATAGATGCTAAAGAGGTATGGCTAGAATGCGGCAACTGAGTCGCAACACCTTTGTCTATTTTTTTAGCTGGATTACCTACTCCTCCTACATATAATTCATCTGTCACGGGTACATAGACTACACCAAAAATGGGTCTCCCCCTTTCCATTAGGGCTATATTGACAGTAAACTCGCCATTTTTATTAATAAACTCTTTGGTGCCGTCCAGTGGGTCTATACACCAGTATGTAGTCCAGTTTTTACGTATATCGTAGCTGGCTATATTTCCCTCTTCACTCAAAATAGGCCATCCATACGTATCTAACCCCTTCATTAAAACAGTATGAGATGCCTCATCTGCTTGTGTCACAGGAGAGTTGTCCCTTTTTAAAGTTACATCATAGTTCTCCCTATCATAATATTCTAAAATAGACCTTCCCGCTAGTATGGCTAGTTGTATTACCTCTTCCTCCATCTAGATACGTTTTCCCATTTGTTCACTATACCATGACGCTACTTTTTTTTAAGTACAGAAGCTCCAAATTCTGAGGCCATTATGTACTTCCATGCTTCTTCCTTTGGCACAGGATCTATAAAAACCAAAGGAGTGATTTTATTCAAAACTTAAATTCAAGTATTTTGGTAAAGTATTTAGAATACACTTTAAATGCATTCGTTTTTATGCCATTTTGCTTACAGCTTTGCATTATTTCACGATTTAGGGTAAGTCTAGCTTGTATATTTTTAGTGCTTGCACCACCAGTAAGCATAGTGGTGGTACGTATAGGCCGATATTGAATAGTATAACTGTTGCTTTTGAAAACTCGCAACATCTGATCAAAATCAGCTGCAATGCTATAGCTTAAATCAAACTGAAAATCTTCATACACTGTTTTGCGGGCAAAAAAAGAAGTATGGGCAGGCATTTTACCTCGTGCAAAATCAGAAAATTTAAAGTTTTTGGAAGAATAATGGCGGATGATTTTGCCTTCTTGATTCACAAATTGAATATCGCCATATATACCCTCTAAATCTGCTGATTGAATGAAGAAATTTTGAATATTCTGCAAGACATCATTCGCATAAAAAACATCATCACTATGCAAAAAGCCAACAATGTCGCCAGTAGCCGCAGCTACTCCTTTGTTTAACGCATCATAAATACCTGTATCCTTTTCTGAAATTACTTTGATACTATGGGAATAGGAGCTTACAATATCCAGCGTTTTATCCGTAGAGAGTCCGTCTACTATAATATGCTCTAAGTGTACTCCAACTTGATTTGC
>JBDNFQ010000395.1:0-1181 GCA_041689715.1 Bacteroidia bacterium | reverse complement strand
TTGATCAACAGAAATATACTATCATCTCAGTGGATGCACCCGCTCACGGTAATTCAGATGGCAAAATATTCAATGTGCCGATGTACGCCAAGCTTATCGAGAAACTACTGGCTATTCACAAGGCTGATTATATCTTAGCTCATAGCCTTGGAGCATTTGCCACTATGTGCTTGTTTTACGAAAAACCAGAAACAAGTATTGCTAAAATAGCAATGCTTGGTACACCTGGAGAAGCCACAGATTTTGTAGATGAGTATGCTCGCGTACTAAAAACTAGCCCAAGAGTGAAAAGAAATCTACACACATATTTTGAAAAATACGCTGGGGTGAAGGCTAGTTATTACTCTACCGTGAGATTTGCCCCGGCACAGTCAGCAGAGGCTCTAATAATACACGATACAGAAGATAAGGAGGCTCCCTATGTCTACGCTAAAAAAATTAATGAACTTTGGCCTAACTCTAAAATGGTGACGACCTCAGGTTTCGGCCATAAGCTGAGAGACATTAGTGTGGTAAATGAGGTAGTGGCATTCTTCGACTAAGACTTTTATCAAGTTACTGCTAATCAGTGTAGGTACACCTGTTTGTTTTTTTTGTTTACTTTAGTAACAGTTAAACCAAATTAAATTAAACAAAAATGCAATTTTTAGAACCAATTTTAGGCGGCATCGCTGCCTTTTTACTCGGATTTTTATGGTACACAGTTCTTTTCGGAAAGCAGTGGCAAGCAGAAACTGGGATTTCAGATGATGAAGCAAAAAAAGGGATGGGACTAACCCACGGCCTCGCGTTAGTATGTATGATATTAATGTCATTTCCTCTTAATGCATACGTGATAAACAGTCATGACTTAGCAGACCAAACATTTGCCCACGGAGCTTTTCACGGAGCACTAGCAGGTTTGTTTTATGGAGCTACAGCTATAGGTATACACTATTTGTATCAAAAGAAATCTCTTAAGCTATTTCTAATAGATGCATCTTACACAGTTGCTTTCTTAGCACTATCTGGCGGTGTAATGGCTGCTTTACATTTAGGATAATAGCTCAATAAAGAAGATTAGAAGGTCAAGTATTAAAAGTACTTGGCCTTTTTTTATATTCGTCAGGTATCTTAGGAGATGAGGAGTTGAAATGAAATCCCGATTATTTCCCTAACATTGACCCTATGAAAAAAATGGC
>JBDNFQ010000394.1:0-4306 GCA_041689715.1 Bacteroidia bacterium | reverse complement strand
CAGTTCACTGTCTATTACATTTCTTGAATTAACAGTGAATAGTACTTTGCAAGATAAGATAAGAAGTATAGCCTCTAATGACGGTGGCTATGCCACTTTTGATGGCACAAACTACCTAGAGTCAAAATCTTATGAAGGCGTAATGGGTTCTCAAAATAGAACATGTGAGGCTTGGATTAAAACTTCTGGAGCAAATCAAGAAATAGTAGGTTGGGGTAAAGATGTTAGTGGACAGAAATGGATTTTCAGAACTAATACAGACGGTTCTTTACGAGTAGAAGTAAATGGAGGAGCTATAAATGCCACCACCCCAGTAAACGATGATAAATGGCACCACGTAGCTTGTGTATTAGATGGAGGTAATGTTTCGAATATAAAGCTATATGTAGACGGAAATTTAGAGATAATTAGTGCTACTGCGGACTTGGCCATAAACACGGTAGCAGATATAAAACTGAGAATAAGTCGCGGAATAAACGATAGGTACTTGGTAGGTAGCATAGATGATGTACGTATTTGGGATATAGCCTTGTCTCAAACTGACTTGCAAGAGTTAATGAGAAAACATTCTATGAGTACGGATGCTGATTTTAACAACCTCAAAGCATATTTCAGGTTTGAATTTGGTCGCTTGCGTAAGGACGACAGCAATACAGGGGCCGATTTAGATTTTTATGGACAACAAGCAGGTACTCATAGAGCTACTACTTTATTTAAGGATTTTGTATACTCGTCTAATCGGCCTAATATAGGATGGATTACAGGAGATTTCGATGTAACCAATAGTACCTCTTATACTTTTGATGAAGTAGCACATAGTTCTACTTTGGTAAAGAAGTATGCCATAGTACCTGCATATAACACAACCATAAACGACGAAATAGTAGAAACAGAATCTATAGAAAGATGGAATACTGATGAGGATCAAATATACTATGATGATTATAGTGTAGAATATGACAGAATAACGGCAACCCCAGATGGCACAATTGAGATTAATAAACTGAACTATATTAGAAGATGGCCTTCACGTTTAGAGATTATGTCTTTTGTAACCCCATATGGTATCAACCTAGACCTGGGACAAGAAGGTAAAACTTGGACTTTTGATGTAACTGATTTTACTCCCCTTCTAAAAGGAGAGAAACGTATGTTCTTAAGTAGAGGCGGTCAAAATCAAGAAGAAATGGACATTAAATTTCTGTTTATTAAAGGAACCCCTGCGAGAGAAGTCTTAGCTATAGACCAGATATGGCCTACACAGCAATACTCAGCAAACTACTCACAAATTTTGGCTAATGATGTTTACTTCCCACCTATCGCATACAAAACCATTGATACTGCGAAGGGTTTTAAAATTCGTTCTGCTATTACAGGTCACGGGCAAGAAGGAGAATACATACCAAGAAATCATTTCATAAAAGTAAATTACCAAACCTTTACTAGGTCTGTATGGAAAACATGCGGTGACAACCCTATATACCCACAAGGTGGCACCTGGATATATGATAGAACTGGATGGTGCCCAGGTATGGCAACGGACCTAGCAGAGTACGATATCACCGGAACTGTAACTGGAGGCGAATCTATAGCTTTAGATTATGGCTTAGATGCAGGATCTGGAGACTCTAGGTATATAGTAAACAATCAGATAGTAAGTTATGGGGAGTATAACTTCGGGTACGACCTAGGAATAGAAGATATAATGGAGCCATCTACCAAGGTAGAGCATGCCAGGAATAATCCGACTTGTGTGAGCCCTAAAATGAAGGTGAAGAACAATGGCAAAAACAGAGTTTATAGTATGACTGTAGAGTATTGGGTAAATGACCGGAGCAATAAACGTAGCTTTACGTGGCCTTGTGATCTAGGATCTGGTGAGATAGAAACTGTTTATTTCCCAATAGACAATTCTATATATACCTCAGGAATAGAGGGTAATAGTACCTTCTCTGCTGAAATAATGGCTATTGAGGGAAATACTACAGCTGATGAGTACAAGGCAAATAATATATATCACAGTGCTTTCGCGTTTCCAGATATTTACCCTCAAGAGATTGCTCTTTTCTACAGAACTAATAACGGCACAGATGAGACTAGCTTACAGGTTTTAGATGAATGGCAGACTGTCGTTTTTGAGCGAAGTGGGTTAGCAAACTCTTCAATATTCCGAGATACGCTAAGACTTGGTTTAGGTTGCTATACGCTAGTAATAAATGATGCAGGTGGAGATGGTCTAAGTTTCTTTGCAAATAATGATGGTGCAGGATTCTTCAGACTAGGAAAAGTTGGTGGTGGTAATTTAAAAATATTAAACCCTGATTTTGGTAATAGTACTAGGGTTAATTTCACTGTAGTGCACGCTCTAGATATACCAAACTTAAAACTAGATTTAGGCTACAAGCTATATCCTAACCCTAGTACTGGTAAGATTACAATAACAGGTGGTGACCTGCAAGGAACTAAACATGTGGTATACAATGGTCAAGGTCAAGCTATAAATCCTTCGTTTAACTATGACGGAGAGTCATTAACGTATGATCTATCATCTTATCCGAGTGGAATATACTATGTGCGAATGGAGAAAAACGGAATTGTTTGGAGCCAAAAAGTAATTAAAAATTAAGCTACTTAACCTAAAACACATATCTCTGTCTTTGCGTTTCTAAAGCAGGTATAAATACTACCTTTGCACCACATATATGAGTGAATTTAAGCTAAATACCATAGAGGAAGCCATCGAAGAAATCAAAAATGGCAAAATGATTATAGTGGTAGATGATGAAGATCGTGAGAATGAAGGTGACTTCCTCACTGCCGCACGTAATGTCACTACAGAAATGGTCAATTTCATGGCCACTGAAGGTCGTGGTCTTATTTGTGTGCCACTCACAGAAGAGCGATGCGATGAGCTAAATCTGGACTTGATGGTGGGTAAAAACACTGCTCAGTATGAGACTCCTTTTACTGTATCTGTAGATCTCATAGGTCATGGCACGAGTACAGGTATTTCAGCGTATGATAGAGCTATGACTATTCAGGCCCTCGTAAATCCCAATACAGATCCAAAGGAACTAGGGAAACCGGGTCATATATTCCCTCTTAGAGCTCGTACACAAGGAGTATTGAGAAGAGCTGGACACACCGAAGCAGCTATTGATTTAGCTCGCTTAGCCGGTTTTGAGCCAGCAGGATGTATAGTGGAGATAATGAATGAGGACGGCACTATGGCTAGAGTTCCAGATCTGGTAAAAGTAGCAGCCAAGCATAATTTAAAAATGGTCTCCATAGCAGACCTCATAGAGTATAGACTAAAACATGAAAGTCTTATAGAGCGTCAGATAAATGTGCACTTGCCCACAGATTATGGAGATTTTGAACTCTACGCTTACAGGCAAGTGAGTAATGGTATGGATCACCTAGCACTAGTAAAAGGAGAATGGGATAAAGACGAACCCGTTTTAGTGAGGGTACACTCTAGCTGTTTAACTGGAGATATTTTTGGAAGCTGTAGATGCGACTGTGGTGAGCAGTTACAAAAAGCGATGCAGACTATAGAAAAAGAAGGCAAAGGAGTCATCGTATATATGAATCAAGAAGGTAGGGGAATAGGCCTGCTAAATAAACTAAAAGCTTACAAGCTTCAAGAAAGTGGTTTAGACACAGTTGAAGCAAATCTAGAGCTTGGTTTCAAAATGGACGAGCGTGATTACGGTGTAGGTGCTCAAATACTGCGTGATTTAGGAGTAAGTAAAATGAAGCTTATGAGTAACAATCCAAAAAAACGTAGTGGCCTCATAGGTTACGGGCTAGAGATAGTAGAAAACATAACTCTACAAGTAGAAGCCAATCCGCACAATAAAAACTATCTAGCCACTAAAAAGGAAAAGATGGGTCACGATTTATAGTTGGTTACTCTGATTAAAAAACATTATACTAAAAAATGCCTTTCACATACGTGGAGGGCATTTTTTAGTACCTTTGGTAAATGTCCTCTGCCGACACTGGAAATAATATTATCCGTAATAATGCTAGAATGCGTGGACATTCTACCAATAGGTATAAGACTTTGCGTAGTATGTATCTAGGATCAAATAGTGATTCTAATGAGAATTATATAACTCATCTCACTCCCACCCAAATAGCCGAAGGTCGTAAGCGAACTAAAGCCTACTAGACTAAGCGAAATATGAGAATATACACTCAGATTTTTGTAACCTTTACGCTTGCTTGTCTAATTGTTTGGTTTGCCCTTTGTTATTTATTAACCTGATTTCTATGACAAAACCAAATTAGTTTCGTACAT
>JBDNFQ010000393.1:0-4393 GCA_041689715.1 Bacteroidia bacterium | reverse complement strand
GTTATGAAAAATACTACTCATTAAATAACCAAATAGGAGGGGTAAGCCATATAGCATCAAATGAAAACTATACCTAAAATCAGAAAAGTAGGCTTTGTACCACCAGTTGGTTAGAAGTGATAGTTCTCCCCATTCAGATGGGATATATTTATAAAACCTAAAAAAACAGAAAGCGGCCAAAAAAGTAAGGGCAACAATTAACTCACCCCACTTGAACTCTTCACGATAGAACTGCTTTAGGTATCCGATTATTTTTTTCACGAAATGCTTATCAGAGACAATATTAAAACAAAGAAACGTAAGGGAGTGAGATTCCCTTCTAGAATCCTTAAATATTATGTTTCGGAGTCTGAGCAGCTAATACCTTCTGTCAGTTTGAGTAAAATTGCCTTGGGTGATTTTCGTATCCATGCTTGCCGCAGGTAGGGACACGTGTAACAAATGGAACCTAGCTATTCCATTACTCAATTATTCAATCACACTTTCATTCAAAAATTCAACTATTATTTCATTCAATTATTCTGTAATTAGTTCATTCTGAACCTCCTAAAAAGTTATCCCTTTTTGCTGTGTAAAACACAAATAAAAAAGGAGTTAATTGACCTTAGAATTCAAGTATACTTGTGCACAGTTGTAATGATGAAATCATTGTCATTCACAGATTAAGTAGTAATTATTAGACCTTAGAAACATGCCAAGCTTTTCACACCTACACTGCCATAGTCAGTTTTCTTTATTAGACGGAGCATCGCCCATAGATGACATGTTTGCCAAAGCAAAGGCAGACGGTATGCGTGCTGTTGCTCTTACAGACCACGGCAATATGTTTGGGGCATTCAAGTTTGTAAACTCTGGTGTACGACACGGAGTGAAACCCATAGTAGGTTGTGAGTTTTATATGGTGGAGGATAGATTTAGACGCTCTTTTGTAGGAGATACTAAAGATAAACGGTATCATCAACTACTACTGGCCAAGAACCAAAAAGGGTACGAAAACCTTTCGCTACTTTGTTCTATAGGCTATATAGAAGGACTTTATGGCAAGTTCCCGCGTATAGACAAGGATATTCTAAAGAAGCATAGTGAGGGGCTCATTGCTACATCCTGCTGCATAGGTGCAGAGATTCCACAGGCTATTTTATTCAAAGGTGAGGCTGAAGCAGAAAAGCTAATAAAGGAGTACATTCAAATATTTGGAGAAGATTTTTATATAGAGCTACAGCGTCACGGTATAGAGAATATAGATGGCACGGGCATGAGCCAAGAGGATGTAAATCAAGTGCTTATCAGATTTGCAAAGAAGTATGATTTGAAAACCATCGCTACCAATGATTCTCACTACATGGAAGAAGAAGATGCACAGCCGCATGATATTCTGCTCTGCGTGAACACAGGCAGTAAAATGTCCGATCCAAAAGGGTATGGTAAGGGGATGCGTTTCGCTTTTCCTAATAGTGAGTTCTTCTTCAAAACTCAAGAAGAAATGGGACGTCTGTTTGCCGATATCCCAGAGGCTTTAGATAATACCAATATAATAGTAGATAGTATCACGACGCCCAAACTGACAAGGGATGTGTTGCTGCCTAACTTCATAATGCCGCCGGAGTTTAAAACTCAGGATGATTATTTGAAGTTTCTCACCTTTGAGGGAGCTAAAAAACGCTATCCTCAAATGACGATAGATACAGAGGAGCGATTGCTCTTTGAGCTGTCCGTGATTAAAGATTCGGGCTATCCAGGTTATTTTCTTATTGTACAAGATTTTACAAGTGTAGCTAGAGATATGGGCGTATCTGTAGGGCCAGGGCGTGGGTCTGCTGCTGGTAGTGCCGTAGCCTATTGCTTAGGAATCACTAATGTAGATCCTATAGCGTACGACTTGCTTTTTGAGCGTTTTTTGAATCCGGAGCGTGTGTCACTACCCGATATTGATATTGATTTTGATGATGAGGGAAGACAAAAAGTAATAGACTATGTGATAGATAAATATGGGCAAAAGCAAGTTGCTCAAATTATCACATACGGCAGTATGGCTGCTCGGTCTTCTATAAAAGATGTAGGCCGCGTGCTAGACGTGCCGTTGTCTGAGGTGAATAAGGTGACCAAGGCTTTCCCAGACCACCTGAGTGCTAATCTGAATAAAGTATTGGCTCCCGGTGGAGTACAAAAAAAGCTAAAAGATGCTATGAACGCTGAGCAAAATCAAGCAGCTGAAGAATTTAGGGTAATGGCCGAGCAAGACGATGAAATAGGCCAAATGATTCGTACCGCAAAAAGACTGGAAGGGTCGGTGCGAAATACAGGTATACATGCTTGCGGTGTTATTATCACTCCAGATGATATCACCAAGTATGTGCCCGTAACTACCGCCAAAGATTCTAACTTGCTAGTTACTCAGTTTGATAATAGTGTAGTAGAAGATGCAGGCCTGTTAAAGATGGATTTCTTGGGGCTTAAAACCCTTACTATCATCAAGGATGCTATAGCTCTTATAAAGATAAAACATGATGTTACCATTATCTCAGATGATATACCGCTAGATGATAAAAAGACCTTGGAGCTTTTCTCTAAAGGTAATACCAATGGCGTATTTCAGTTTGAGAGTTTAGGGATGCAGAAGCACCTTAAGGCCCTAAAACCAGATAAGTTTGAGGATTTGATTGCTATGAACGCCTTGTACCGTCCGGGGCCTATGGAGTATATCAAAGACTTCGTAGAGCGTAAACATGGCCGTCAAGAAATAAAGTATGACTTGGCCGATATGAAAGAATACCTGAACGATACGTATGGTATCACAGTGTACCAAGAGCAGGTGATGCTACTATCGCAAAAGCTAGCTGGATTTACCAAAGGTCAGGCAGATAGCTTGCGTAAGGCTATGGGTAAGAAAAAAATTGAAGAGATGAATAAACTCTTTGATCTTTTTATAGCACAAGGGGAAGAAAGAGGACATAGTCAAGAGATACTTAAGAAAGTATGGAAAGATTGGGAAGCATTTGCTTCGTATGCATTTAATAAGAGCCACAGTACGTGCTATGCATACTTAGCATTCCACACGGGATATCTCAAGGCACACTATCCGGCAGAGTTTATGGCATCTGTGCTTACTCATAATATGAATGATATTAAGAAAGTAAGTTTCTTTATGGATGAGTGCAAATGGATGGGAATACAGATTCTTGGCCCGAGCGTGAATGAAAGTGAGCAAAAATTCAGTGTAAATAAAGAGGGAGCTATTCGATTTGGTTTAGCAGCTATAAAAGGAGTAGGAGGTACTGCTGCTATAGAAATTATAAGGGAGCGAAAAGAGAATGGAGCATATGCTAGCATTTTTGAGATTTGTAGACGTGCAAACCAACGTGTGGTCAATAAAAAGTCTTTAGAGAATCTAGCTATTGGGGGTGCTTTTGACGAGTTTGGTGTCAATAGATCGAGCTATGTGACAGATCTAGGTCAAGGAATGGGAGTGGAGCTGGCCATACGATTTGGTAATCAAGTACAAAATGATGCTATGAATAGTCAAGCATCTCTCTTTGGGGAAGCAGGAACCTTAGAAATAAAAGAACCTGAGCTGCCAAAGATTGAACCTTGGAGCCTAATGGAAAAGTTGCAGCGGGAAAAAGAACTCGTGGGTATCTATATATCTGGTCATCCGCTTAATAATTTCAAGTTTGAAATAGATCACTTTACTACGCATACCTTACAAGATTTAGAAGAGCAAAACTTGAAACTAGAAGGAGCCGACATACGATTGGCAGGCTTAATTAATACAGTACGAGAAGCTGTTTCAAAAAACGGCAAGCCCTATTGTATTTTTACGCTGGAAGATTTTAGCGGCACGCGAGAGTTTGCCATGTTTGGTGAGCGATATACGGAGAATAAATCGTGGATAGAGCTCAATGCTCAAATTTTTATGGTGGCTAAAGGAGAAAAAAATTATCGTGATCCAGATAAACTAGATCTCAATATCCAGCAGATGACATTCTTAGAAGATACAGTAGCTAATCAGTTGAAAAAAGTAACTATAGACTTGCAAGTCGGGGAGGTGACTGAAGAAATAATGACCAAGCTGTTTGACTTAGTAGATGAAAGAGGGAAAGTAGGTTTGTGCTTTAAAATAAAGAGTGGAAATAAGGCTATAAGAGCAAGTTCTACACGATACAAAATCCAGATGGATGAGATTACAAAGGAAAAGCTCAATGAGTTAGGCTTGAACTTTAGGTTCAATTAAAAGTAGGATATACCAAGTACCTGTATCGTTACGTGGCCTGATTATTATATAGTTAGCTCTTCTCTCAGAGAGCTTTTGATTATATCTAGTAAGAATCGTTTGTTTTCTTGCGTTTTTTTAGGATTGAAAGAGAAATTTACAGTGCTTGTGAATTTGCAATTG
>JBDNFQ010000392.1:0-1681 GCA_041689715.1 Bacteroidia bacterium | reverse complement strand
TTCCATACCTCTTTGAAACCTTCTGGTATCATCGGGCTAAAGTTTTGTAGCAACAGAGTGGATAAATGCTTTAGACTCCCAAAGAGCGGATTAAAATCTCCTTTGAGGAATGACTTAATGCATTCATCGTTGTATTTCTTAAGCTCAGTTTTCATCATTTTACGAAAACCTTGCTCTTTCATTTTTTCCATAAAAATCTGCACCATTGGTTGCGTTTCTCCTGGAGACTGCGTGTTGAGTAAGAATATAGCTCCTTTGCTCTCGGCAGTTTCTTGTGGTAAACCTACCGTGTCTAGGTCTTCTTTGGACTTAATCACTACCGGTAGATTAAGGTAACAAATCAATGGATCTAAGCCTGAGCTCTTCCCGTGGAAGTGCGACTCCATCTGACCAAAGATAGCTTTCAGCTGTGAAAGTTCCTTTTTATTTACCTTTTCAGGATCTATTTTATCCGCTGCATATTTATCATAAATAGCGGCTACTAAAGCTCCGCTGCTCCCCACTCCAAAACCTTGAGGTATACTTGAATCAAATGCAATTCCAGCTTGAATGTCTTTTTTGAATGCTACTAAATCTAACTTGGCGATAGCCTCTCCGCTTACGTCTAAGTAAGACAGGTAGGTAAAGAAGTTACGTAGGTGCTCATTAGAATCTGAGTACTTATCTTCTGCAAAATGGAATTTCCCCTTATAAAAATTATACGGTATAGAAAGTCCCATAGCGTCTTGGATAATGCCATACTCTCCGAAGAGAAGAATTTTACTGTAAAAAAGCGATTCTTTGATCATTAGTACTATTGGTAGTGCGAAGGTAAATAACTTTTGTTATTTACTATACACATAAGAAAACGTAAAAGTAGGGAAGTTGTTTTGGGTTGTGTGATTGGTTGAACAGGAACTAATCATTTAGAAAATTTTCATTCATTCTACGAAAGACCGAATCAAGTTCTTTTACTACGCTTTTCAATCCCAATCGTCCGGTGTAAATTGGCAATACTATAAAGACAATCAAAGTAAGCAAGAAAAATATAATTGATCCCATTACTTGATCTAAGTCAAAGTTTCTAAGATAGTTACTCAGTATAGTTAACCAGAAAATACTCCCTACTATACTAAAGAAAAGCGTCCATGAAGGGAATGCATCTATTTTACCTTGAATTATTGTTACTCCGTCTACTTCTTCATAAGTTCCAGAGCATTGAATCCAAAACGGTGAACTCTTAAAAAACTGATGTCTCTTGAATAATTCAAATTCCCCTTCACTGAAGGTGCCGTACAATAAATTATCAGACCACAATGCTGACATCCTTATCAAGCTATCCTTGTCAATATGTTTCAGCATTTCTCTCTCGAAATCTGTAATAGATAGATTTATGGTGTACGAGAAGTTGTAAAGGAGGTTATATTTTCTAAAGAACTTGAAGAGCATTATGGGTTGTTTAATTGCTGGATTAGTTGAAGGTTAATTGGACAGTGAATAATCTTAAAATTTAGACTTATCTCTAAGGTAACTCTAATTCTTAAATGTTGATGTTCTAACTATTGCCACATTCAAGTTACAAACGCAACCCCTGGGTTAAATAATAATTGGTTCATTACAAATATAGGTGTTTCGTAATTGTAGCGTTTTCTAGGTCTATTGTTTAGTATAGTTTCTATCTCCTTTACATAGTCATCAGAGA
>JBDNFQ010000391.1:0-6531 GCA_041689715.1 Bacteroidia bacterium | reverse complement strand
TCTCTGATGACTATGTAAAGGAGATAGAAACTATACTAAACAATAGACCTAGAAAACGCTACAATTACGAAACACCTATATTTGTAATGAACCAATTATTATTTAACCCAGGGGTTGCGTTTGTAACTTGAATGTGGCCTTCTATTATACGGTTGTGTAGTACAAATGGTTAGGTGCTCGATACTTTTTTCATTCATTCTAATTACATTTGAACAGTACATATATGTTAAGAATCTTAATCCTACTAATAAGTTGCACACCTATACTTCTATTCGCTCAATTTAGAATTGAATGTGTTGATAGCAATCGTATTAATCCATTTTACAGATGTGATAATCCAGAATTTAATCCGGTTTGCGGATGCAATGGTGTTACCTACCGAAACGAGTGTGAGATGTACAATATAGGAGGAGTAAACTTCACAAAACCAAATGAGAACGGAGTATGTCAAAATGACTTTTTCTACTATTTCTTTTCTCCAAATCCGGTGTATGATAGAATAGACTTTAGTATGCAGTTTGCTTACCAACAAACTACTGTGGCTACTTTACAGGTTTACAATAGTCAAGGAAATCTCGTCCTTTCACAGTTACTCAGTAACATTACCTCTAGCTCCTCTTTCCCTCAAACTATATATTTTAACGGACTAGAAACAGGGCTATACATACTGGTGGTGCAAGCCAATGGGGTATTTAAACGCACCAAGTTCTTAAAACATACCTTTTAGATATTATGAGAATACAGACAATACACACAGGTAATTTTATGCTAGATGGGGGTGCTATGTTTGGCACTGTGCCCAAGAGTATTTGGAACAGGATCAATCCTGCTGATGAGCAAAATATGTGCAACTGGGCTATGCGATGCTTACTCATAGAAGATGGAGATAGACTCATTCTCATAGATAACGGAATGGGCGAAAAGCAGAGCGATAAATTCTTTGGTTACTATTACCTAAACGGTATTCACTCTTTACAGAAATCGCTGAATGACGCTGGTGTAGATTTCAGTGATATCACAGACGTAGTGCTTACGCACCTGCACTTTGACCACTGTGGAGGTAGTGTAAAATGGAATACGATGAAAGATGGCTACGAACTCACTTTCCCAAATGCAAAGTACTGGGTACACCCTACACATTGGGAGCATGCTATTAATCCAAACCCACGTGAAAAAGCGTCATTCCTAACTGAAAACATACTTCCTATTCAAGAAATAGGGCATCTTGACTTCATAGGAGAAGATCTTAAAATATCGGAAAACATAAGTGGTATATTAGCTCAAGGGCATACCGAATCTATGTACTGCCCTAAGATAAATGTAAATGGAGAGACTCTCGTATTTATGGCAGATATGATACCAAGTACTGGACATATTAAACCCAACTATGTAATGGGATACGACATACGACCACTAGATACTATGCGTGAGCGTGAAGCTTTCCTCAAGGAAGCCGTAGCCAATGATTATACACTTTACTTTGAGCACGATCTCAATATAGAATGTGGTAAAGTGATACTTACTGATAGAGGTTATAAGCTAGGGGATGCTGGAAAGTTGTCAGATTTTTTCAAATAAAATAGCTCTCACATAAGACTCCGAGTTGCTGCTAGCGTATCTTTAAGTACTATAATCACACTAATAAAAGAAAATGCACGAAAACGATATATCCGCACTAATTAGAGAGGCCGCATTTGACATTCATCGTGGTCTGGGTCCTGGGCTACTCGAAAAGATCTACCAAAGAGCCCTTTATATTGAGCTCATCGATAAAGGTTTAAAGGTGGAACCTGAAGTAGATATGAGGGTGAAATGGAAAGGTAAGGATATTGGAGTTGGCTACAAAGCTGATTTGATTGTGGAAGACAAAGTAATAATTGAACTCAAATCTGTAGAGCAGCTGCACGCAGTACACCATAAACAATTACTAACTTATCTCAAGATCAAAGACATGAAGTTAGGTATTCTAATCAACTTTAATCAGTCATTGATAAAATCTGGCATAGTGCGTATAGTAAACGGCCTAGAGGATAATTTTTACGACTAGTTTTTATAAACGCAGTGCCGCTGCGAGAGTATATTTTTCATGCGAACGCGTCACCCTGAAGCTAAGAAAACTCATTAACTCTAATTCAATCTAGCATAATGCACACTAAACGGCTTAAAAGTTAAACAACTATTTTCTCGCTGCGTCGCTGCGTGAGTAAATTTTTCTGGCGAACGCCCTCATACTTAAGCTACGAAAGCTTATTAACTCTAATTCAATCTAGCATAATGCACACTAAACGGCTTAAAAGTTAAACAACTATTTTCTCGCTGCGTCGCTGTGCCGCTGCGTGAGTAAATTTTTCTGGCGAACGCCCTCATACTTAAGCTACGAAAGCTTATTAACTCTAATTCAATCTAGCATAGGCATCATATTAGATGGCCTAGAGAAATATTTTTACGACTAGTTTTTATACTCACTAAGACTTCTCTTTATTGCGAGACTAAATTATTCGTGTAAAATACTCCTATTTCACACACTGCTACGTTTATAAATTTACGTGTCTATTCACAAACATTAACGAACAAAAAATACCTTTGCTCACTTGCAGCAGAAGCTGCTAATAAACCAAAAACAAAATGGACAGTCAATTTGACAATGCACTAGACTACCACTCTAAAGGTAGACCAGGTAAAATAGAAGTAGTACCTACTAAGCCTACAATAACCAAAAGAGACTTAAGCCTTGCCTATTCACCTGGTGTCGCAGAACCTTGTGAAGAGATATTCAAAAACCCACAAGACGCCTATAAATATACAGCCAAAGGAAATCTAGTAGCGGTAATTACAAATGGTACAGCCGTACTTGGACTAGGAAACCTAGGACCCCTGGCCTCTAAACCAGTAATGGAAGGCAAAGGCGTACTCTTCAAAATATTCGCAGATATCGACGTATTTGACATAGAAGTAGATGCATCTGACCCACAAAAATTTATAGAAGTCGTAAAAGCCCTTGAACCGACATTCGGGGGGATAAACCTTGAAGATATAAAAGCTCCTGAAAGTTTCTTGATAGAAGAAACGCTCAAAAAAGAGATGAATATCCCGCTAATGCATGATGATCAACATGGTACAGCCATCATCAGCACAGCAGGCATGCTAAATGCTCTAGAAGTAGCAGGCAAAAAAGCAGACGAAGTACGTGTAATTGTAAACGGTGCTGGTGCAGCAGGCATCTCGTGTGTCAAGCTTTGGATAGCCTGTGGTATTAAAAAGGAGAACATCTACATGTTTGACCGTGAAGGGCAAGTGAGTGACGATAGAACTGATTTAGACCAATGGAAAGATCAGTTTAAAACACCAAAAAAATACAAAGACCTGAGTGAAGCACTAAAAGATGCCGATATATTTTTAGGCCTTTCGGTGGGAAATGTGGTAACACAAGATATGGTGAAGTCCATGGCTAAAAATCCAATCGTATTTGCACTAGCTAATCCTACTCCTGAAATAGGCTACGATGAAGCTATAGCTTCCCGTGACGACGTGATAATGGCTACTGGTAGATCTGATTATCCTAATCAAGTGAATAACGTCCTAGGTTTCCCATTCATATTCAGAGGGGCTCTAGATGTACGTGCTACTGCTATCAATGAAGAAATGAAGCTAGCGGCAGTAAAGGCACTAGCAGAGTTAGCCAAAGAACCTGTGCCAGATGGCGTACTATTAGCCTATAACCAACCCGATATGAGTTTTGGTAAAGATTATATAATCCCAAAGCCTCTAGATCCTAGACTAATAACTACGGTATCCCCAGCTGTAGCCAAAGCAGCTATGGATAGTGGCGTAGCACAGCACGACATCACAGACTGGGATGCTTATAAAATAGAGCTACGAAAACGTATGGGTCTAGATAACAGATTCTTACGTAACATATCTCTACGTGCTAAGCAAAACCCACAACGCGTGGTATTCGCAGAAGCGGATAACCCAAAAATACTGAAAGCCGCCCACACTGCTCGTGAAGAAGGAAGCTGCATTCCTATTCTACTCGGATTTGAAGACCAAATAAGAGAATCTATAGAAGAACTCGGACTCAACCTTGCGGACTGTCGTATCATAGACCCAAGTCGCTCTCCAGAAATTACCGAAAAATACGGTGAAGCATACTTTGAAAAGAGACAACGTAGAGGTCTCACCTTATTCCAAGCTAAACGAAAAATGCGTCAACGTACCTATTTTGGCACTATGATGGTAGAGCAAGGAGAGGCAGATGCTTTCATCAGTGGACAAAATAGCAACTACCCAGACACTATACGTCCGGCACTAGAGATTATAGGTAAGGAAGAAGGAATCAACAAAGTGGCTGGTATGTACATCATTATGAGTAAGCAGGGACCACTATTCTTTGCCGATACTACGGTGAACATAGAACCTACTTCTGACGACTTAGTGGATATCGTAAAATTGACACATAAGATAGTGAGCAAGTTACAAGTGAAACCACGTATCGCCATGGTGAGTTACAGTAATTTCGGCTCTGCCAAAGGACCTACAGTAACCAATATTCAAAATGCTCTAAAACGACTACATAGCGAGAATCCAGAGATACTCGTAGATGGGGAAATGCAAGCCAATACAGCTCTAGACGCCGAGCTAAGGCAAGAGCTCTTCCCATTCTGTAAACTGGGAGATGAGAATGCCAACGTATTCATATTCCCAGCTCTTAGTTCTGGAAATATCGCATATAAGATGGTGCAAAGCCTTGGCATTTCAGAAGCTATTGGACCCGTACTTCTTGGTTTCAAAAAATCAGTACACGTACTCCAGCTAGGCAGTACAGTAAGAGAGATAGTGAATATGATAAACCTCGCTGTAGTAGATGCTCAAGGTAAAAAGGGTCTATTTTAGAGGAGTTGGGAAATTATTAATGTCCTTATTCATTTCAAATCACTAGTTTTGGAGTATATGAAAAAGTGTTTACTGTTGGTTTTTGTTCTCTTATCAATGAATGCTGTAGCTCAAAATGATAGCAATAGTAGATCCTCTATTTTTAGTGCTACTCTGAAGATTGGAAGCTTTTATGGTCAATCTACACCAACACAGAAAATTCAAGGGTTTGCATATAATCCATATATTAGTTTCGGCAAAGAGTTGAAATTTAATCTAGGCTATCTAATAGTTAGTCTTGATACCAATGGTCAAGGTATAGATACGCTAGAAACACGGATAGATAATTTTGAAATTGGATTATCCTTTGAGGAACGTATACCAAACACTAACCTCTATTTAGGGGGTGGGTTCAATCTGCTAAGTAGAGGAGATGGTGGCAACCCGTTTGAGGGAAACAGAGTAATGGCTAATGCAGGATATTTATTAGATGAAACCCTTGACTTCTCAGTACAAGCAAGTAGAACCTTTAATAGAAACCCGGGAATCAGTGGCAGTCTGTTAATGTTCGGCCTAGGTATTCGGTTTTAATATTAAACGAGAGTAATGTACTCCTGCTCTATTTTTAGTGCTATAGGATATCGCAGACCAGAATCTGATATTGCTCTCTTCTTAAGTACACGTAGAATATTCGATAAAGAACAAATATTAATACGAACAAAATTTCATTTGTGCTAAACCTAAGAATACAATGATAAAAACAATTAACACTCAAAAAGACTTAAATTCATATTTAGAAGCAGTTTCACTCCGCAATGAAATCCTCCGTAAACCACTGGGGATGGACATCGATAATGATGGATTCAAAGACGGAGAAGACCACGTACATTTTGTAGCCATAGAAGACGATGAAGTAGTAGGTGTAGTAGTACTCATTCCACATTGGAAAGAAGGCGTAGGTAAACTCCGCCAAATGGCAACTGCCGAAAAAGTGAGAGGCAAAGGCTACGGAATCCAACTAGTAAAAGCCTTGGAAGAATATGCGGTAGACCACCAAATGACTTCTGTCTTCCTCCATTCACGTCACTATGCTGCAGGTTTTTATAAAAAGCTAGGTTATGCAGTTTGCTCAGAGGTATTTCAAGAAGTAGGGATGGATCATTATGCTATGGAGAAGGAGATCGGTACCTAAAATTACAAACTATGAAAAACTTACTACTGGCATTATCAATAACTCTACTTGTATCCAGTTGCAGTCTTTTATATCGCGGTATTCTAGGAGTAGATATTACTCCAGAGTGGAAAAGTAAGGAGGATATTGTAAAAGATTCCAAAAAGTGGAAGTTGGATAATTCTTTAGTTTACATACTAGATACGGCTTCATATAAGAACTCAGTTATCAAAGAATTATATGCGAATCTGAATGAGTTCAAGAAGGACTCCTCTTCTTTAGATACTGTCTTATGGAAAAAATCAGTCAAGATAGTCAACGATGAATTGCAAGCCACCCAAGTACGCCTCTTTACTAGTAATGGGACAGAAATTTTCAAATTAGTCAATTGTTACATCGACCCGCCCATTCCTATGAATTGGAATATTGATGGTTGTTTTGATGTATTCCCGCCAAAAATTGACGAAGAGAATCTAAATATTCACAAC
>JBDNFQ010000390.1:0-3861 GCA_041689715.1 Bacteroidia bacterium | reverse complement strand
TTATTCGTGTTTTTTACTATTTTTTCTAGCCGTAGCTACTATTTTTAAAATTTGGGTAGACTCTAAAATGAGTACTTCAAGTTTTTTAGAATCAAGGAACTTACCTTTTTTCAGTACCTCAAGCCAATAAACCGTTTCGTCCGCTTCTTCTGCAGTTATGCTAATTTTGGAAAAGAGCTCTTTGCCAGATCTAGCTCTACAAGAAGCTCTATAATTTGCAACAACACTAGAAGTACTTTTTCCGAGTTGGTAAGATATTATTCGAGTACTATTTTTATTGAGTGGTAGTTCATCACAAAGCAGTAAACAATCAATCGCTAGAGTCTCAGTGCGTGATTTCATTTGTTCAATGAAGTCAAACCTTGATTTAACATCGTAAACTCCTGCCTCTTCTTGTGCCACCCATGAATAGGAATCGTTATGATCTCTTGAATACTTCACTTTTTATTCCTTCAATTATTGAATTACTCTGTTATTACTTTAACCTCGTCACCTTCTATAACGCTGTTGTACCCCTCAGTAATGATTTCTGAGCCTGGCTCTAGCCCAGACTTGATTATAGTTTCAGAGGCAAACTCTTGATCTATTACCACTACTGTTTTCAATACAGTTTTCTTTTCGCCATTTGTTTTTATAGTAAGTATGTAGTCTTCCTTTCCGTCGTTTCTCACTAGTTTAGTAGGCACACTCATAGCGTCATTATCCTCAAAATCGTATGCAGTTATCATTGCTAGCATATTTGGCTTGAGGTTCTTAGTGTTTTTACGCGGAGTTACATATACGCTATAGGTTCTATTATTAATGTCTATCACACTACCTACAGCACTTACCGTCTCTTCAGTGGTTAGATTTAAGCTAGGGTAGTATACTTTTACTGTCTGTCCTGTTTTTATTTTTCCTACATAAGCTTCAGATACATTGGCTTTCAACTTGATGTCTCCCATATTCACTATACGCATCACAGGTCCTCCGGTCATACTTCCTACGAGTTCTCCTTCATTAGCCATTATGGCATCTACAGTCCCTGTGATAGGTGCTCTCAGCGTGTATTTACCAGCTTGAGATTTGGCAGTTTTAATGCTATTCTGTAGGTTTTCGTATTGGTTTTTGGCTTGTAGGTACTGCATTTCACTTCCTATGTTTTGTTTCCATAGCGTTCCTAGCTTCTCATAGTTAGTTTTTGCCAGACTAAGAGCCCCTTCTAGTTCTATTATCTGAGAATTGGCGGTACTTCCATCCATACTTGCTACTACTTGTCCTTTAGATACGCGTTGGCCTTCTTTTACATATAGTCTTACTAGTCGGCCTGGCACTTCTGGCGATACCATCACATTATTGTCGGATTCTACCAACGCCTGCACGTCAAAAGGATTTTTAAACTGCCCCTTATTCACTATCTCAGTCATCACTGCTATGGCATTAGGACGAGCATTCGTGTCTAGTTCTGTTATCTCGTTTTGCACTTTAGTTATTGCAGCTTTTAGAGTCGTCATCTCTGTGTGGAGTGCCTCTAGTTCTGCTCTTTTGACTTCTAAGGCTCCTTTATTTGTGTCACCGCAAGCTGTAAATAGTGCGATGATGGAAAGTGTGATTACTATGTTTTTCATTATTGTAATTTGTTTTTTTTAAGATTGAATAAATGGATGAATAATTAAATATTTTAGTTTTATCCTATTATTTAATTACCCTGTTAATCATTGATTTATAGTGTTCCTAGTGCTTTATTAAGATCTATTCTCGTAACGCTTAGTTCGTATAGGGCATTTAAGTAATTGGTTTTTGCTTGAGTTATTTCTCTTTCAGCATTTATCATCTCAAAACTGCTGCCTAGACCTTCTTTAAACTTAATTTTTGTAGTGCTGAAAATGCTTTCTGCAAGCTCTTGACTTTTCTTTTGAAGCTCAATGGTCTTTAGAGCATTGAGATAATTAGTCTTAGCTTGACCTACTTGCAAATTCATGCCGAGTAGAGCTTGCTGCTTCGTATTTTCTGTTTTTTCAATGTCAATTTTAACCTGATTCATTTTTGCTTTTTTGTAGAAGCCATCAAAAATGGGAACGTTAAGACTAACTGCATATCGGCCATTCCCGTACCATTGGTTTCCTAGTTCGCCAAACTTGCCATCACTAGCAAAAGTGCTTGTACCATATGAGAAGTTGCCGTATAGACTTGGAATATAGCCCATTTTGTATCTTTTCAGATTGAGCTGGTTTAGCTCTTGCTGCTGCTCTATAAGTCTTATTTCAACTCTATTTTCGGGGTTAAAATCAGCCGTATTTGAATCTTTAGTAGGCTCGCCCGGGATTTCACTCGTTAAGGTTAAATTTTGGTTTACGTCTACTCCTATGCTGTTTAGCAGTAACTGCTTGGCTAGCTTAGCTTGGTTTTGAAGCTTAGTTAGATTAATCTCCAAATTAGATACAGATAACGTAAGTCTATCTACATCTAGTTTTTCAGCAAATCCAGCTTCGTATAGCTTCTCTGTTTCAAATTGTAGTTTTTTGATGTTTTGTAAACTGCTGTCTAGTTGACTTATATTTTGCTGGGAGATGAGTGCCAGATAGTATGCCTTGGATACTCCTTCTTTTATGTCTATCTCAGATGCTGAGGCACTTAGCTCACTGATATTTACAAATTCAGAAGCTGCCTTTAGCCCAAGAAAAAAAGTTCCGTCAAACAGTAGTTGACTAGCACCTATGCCTGCATTTATATTAAATGGAACCCCAAATTGGGTAGCTATAGTTGTGCCTGGTTGTCCCACAAAATCTCCTGGGATTATCTGTGTAGGTATTTTAAAAGTGTGACTAAAATCTGTGCTGCCGTTTATTTTTGGTAGTCCTTGAGCTTTTATTTCATCTACCTGAGTTTTTGCATAATCTATATCAAGAGCCGCATTTAGCATAATGGTATTTTTTTTTAATGCCATCTCAAGAGCTTGGCTTAGACTCAGCGAAAGCTGGTTTTGCCCAAAGATTGATTGAACACTTAGGAACGTTACAAGGGTGAAAATATATTTCATTATTCGTTAGTTATTTCGTTTATATGTTGGTCTAAGTATGAGCGACCTTCTTCGGTACATATACCAAATAGATGATAGCTCACCATCTGAAGATGTAAGGTTTTAAAATCGTAGTCGTTATCCCCCTGTATTAGTTGCTGCATCATGCCTTGTATTAAGGTGCCATACATAGCTGCTGCTATTTTGGGTTCGATTTCGGTCCTATATAGACCTTCGTTTTGACCTTCGTTTATGTTTTGTATCATAATATTAGAGATAAATACATTCTGGTACTCCTCCATTTTAGCCCAAGCTGATGGATAGTATTTTTGTACATCAAAGATGACAGTAGGATTCAGGTCCTTATGCCTATTGCTGATGTGTCTACTTATGTCAATCATTTTTTGCACAGCATTTCCCTCAATACTATAGCATTTATTACAAGCTTCCGTCTCTTGAAGAATGTCATCCTCTAGTACTTTTAGGACTAAGTCTTTCTTGTCAGAAAAATGTTTGTAGATGGTTTTTTTACTTACTCCTAGCTCACGAGCTATATCATCCATGCTTACACTTTTTATACCTATTCGCATAAACAGTCTAGCTGCTCCGTCCAATATTTTTACTGATTCTTCCAAATTCGAGTGCAAATACACGTCGGAAACTTTTAATAAGCAAGTAGTTTCCAAAGTTTTTATCGAAGATAAGTAGATACTAAACCTAGAGTGTGTTACACAAAAAGGGTTAGCCCAAAGAATGCTTTTAAAATTTTTTGCCTAGCGGTCCTAATCTATTTTGCAGCGTGCCCTCTGTTTAGCATCCATTTAATTAGGATTATAAATAGAGCAATATACGCAATGCTCCCT
>JBDNFQ010000389.1:0-2186 GCA_041689715.1 Bacteroidia bacterium | reverse complement strand
TCGTCTAATATACTGAAAATCAATGATTTAATCTAATATTTGAACACTTTATTTTTAGTATATTATTGCTCCTTTTATTTTTTTGTCATGTACTAAGCAAAATATCTTACAAACTTTTTTGTAGTAAATAAAAAAAAGCCCTTCCCACGATAGTGGCAAGGGCTATATATACTAAAAGCTAAGTTTATGAAATTTAAAGACTTTCTAGTCTATATCGTTTAGATGCTACCTATTAAGATACCAGCAGAAACTGTTCTCAGGTCTGGACCTTCGTTTTGTTTGAAAATACTGCTTGGGAAATACTTGCCATACAAGCGTATATTATTGTACCCAAACTGCACTTCGTATCCCATCCGAAACTGTTCTAGGCTGTAGTCGTCTTTTGTCTTATTCTTTTTCTTGCCATTATCATCCCATACTTGCTTCTGGTGACTCCCTATTCTGTATCCAAAGTTAGCACCTGCAGAGATCCATAGTTCATCGTCAGACGCCTCAGGCCCTAGTTTAAAATTAATCATAAGCGGTACGTTGACGTATTGCGTCACTAGCTTGTTTCTCTTATAGTTAGTCGTATTTATAGAGTATGCTAGTGGCACACTGTCTATCATTAGATCTACATTATCCTTAAATCTGTAGTTGTTATAATCTATACCTATACCGTATATCAAGCGTACCTTACCCTTGTACAGATTCATAGCTTGGGTTACTATTTTCCACTCCAAGTTGACAGACTTACCCCCATCTATAGCAAAATCACTGTATCCTGCATCCGCTTCCAGTTTACCGTCTTTATTTATCAAGTTATTAAACCCTAGTCCAAACGTATTCCACTTCGTTTCTATAAAATCTGGAGTATCATCCTCTTCTTCCTCTTTATGCTTTGCAAATGCTTTTCTAAGCTCCGCAATACTGCTCTCCTCTTCACTACCGTCTTCTGTAGTAGTTTCTATTTTTACGGTTTTGGTGGTAATACTATCTCCATTTTGGTTCACTGATTTAATCTCAGATTTCTCTTTCACCACTACCTTTAGACCTTTGGTGTTTATTATAATATCTTCATCTAAGCTTAAAGTATCTGTCTGGGCCATAGTCATATATGACATACATATAGTAACTAGGGCAAATGTGAATTTGATATAATTTTTCATTGTGTTCTGTGTTTAATTTCTATTTTTAAAGGGTTGCAAACTGGCTACAGCAGTGTATCCGTTGGTCTCTAATTCAATTTCTAGACTAGGCCTATTGCCTTTAAAACTGGGATTGAATTTTATCTTTGGATTACTTATTAATGCTAGTATTTCTATTGCCTTTTCTTTAATACGGCGAGGCGGATTTTTAGTTACAAAACCTATTGCTTTCTCTTTTGCAGTAAGTGCTAGTGGGCTTGTAGGCTTAGTTATATCAGCCACTACCTGCACACCCTTAGGCTCTAACTCTGGTAGTATACGCTCTTCATCTTGCTTAGTATCATAAGCTACTACTACATTATTCACAGGCATATCTTCTATACGCGGAGCCTTGTTATCTATTGGGTTTTCTGGCTGCTCTATCTCAGTAGAGGGTACATCTGCCAGTATTTCTCGAGGAGTATTGTACACTCTGTTACTCCGTTCTATATTCTCAGTTGGGGTATTTGATTTCACAGCCTCATCTGCGGCATCTAGCTTATCACTTACTAGCACTTCTTCTATGCCTACTGGCAGCTCAGCGGCAGGCTCTGCTACTGCAGATTCCGTAGCATCTACTATAGGAGATTCCACTTCAGTATCTGGCCAAAAAAGCACTGCAGCAGCCAGTATACATACGGATGCTGCTACAGCAGCCCATCTGGTATACATTGGCATTATCACAGCTTTCTCTTCTTTTAGTAGTTTGCTCTTTCCACTATACGTCACATCTTTATCTGCTATGAGCACTGTGGCTTTAAAGAGTTTCCACTCTCTAAAGAGGAACTCATCTCCCTCTATTTGGTCCATTACACGCAGTTCATCTGCCTCACTAAGGTTTCCCTCTAGCAAGTCAAACATCACCAACTCATAATTATCTTTAGAGGTCGCTAGATAGATACATATAAAGTTGTATGTTGTAAGTCAATAAAGTGGTAATAATATGATCAATTTCGAAGGACAAAATGCCCAAGAGTTCTATGTTCGATTCAGTACAGAGGATTCTTGCAAGGAATACTT
>JBDNFQ010000388.1:0-1430 GCA_041689715.1 Bacteroidia bacterium | reverse complement strand
GGATCGAATAAGATAATTATTGAAAATACTAGACGTACATAACTTTAGCGTAAAGTTTAAATTAAATAACAACGAGACTTTCGCGGCAGTGAAAGAGATATCCTTTAGTATTAATCAAGGCCAAATACTTGGTTTCATAGGCGAAAGTGGCAGCGGTAAGTCTGTAGCTAGCCAATGCATAACTAAGCTGATAGATGATGCACTGCTCGAAGGCGAGGTGCTTTTTAGTCATAATGACTCGCAAGTGAATCTGCTAACCGCAGATGAAGATACCCTGCGTACAATACGTAAAAGAGAAATAGCATACATTTTTCAATAGCCCATGACAGCTCTTAATCCTCTTATACCTTGCGGCAAGCAAATATTAGAATGTGCAGAATCTCCGAGTGCAGAATACCTAACCCAATTACTAGAAAAAGTAGAACTAACAGATATAGAAAGAGTAGCAGCTAGCTATCCTCATGAATTAAGTGGCGGCCAGCGGCAGCGAATAATGATAGCCATGGCACTGGCCAAAAAACCGAAACTGCTCATAGCCGATGAGCCTACCACCGCACTAGATATTGCGGTACAAACAGAGATACTAACTCTTCTAAAAAAACTGAGTAGAGATGAAAAGATGGGAATATTATTCATTACCCATGATCTACTCTCACTCAAAGGCTTTGCAGATAATATAGCTGTGATGTATCACGGTGAACTTGTAGAGAAAAATACCGCTGATAAAATACTAGACTACCCGCAACACCCTTATTCAAAAGCACTTATAGAAAGTCGAGCCACATATAATAAACGGGGAAATGTGCTCGCAGAGATAGACGATTTACTAGAGATTAAGGACGGAAAACTTCTGTTCAACTCACCAAAAAGAATTCCTCTTTCTCCCGAAAAACAATCAGATGAGGTACTACTAGAATTGTCTGGAGTAGCAAAATCGCATTTTAAATCTTCTTTATTTAAAAAAGAAGAGACTAAGGTGTTACACAACATTCACTTCACACTAAACCAAGGAGATATACTTGGGCTTATAGGCGAAAGTGGGAGCGGTAAAAGCACCATTGCCAAGCTGATACTAAAGATATGGAAGCCTACTAACGGAGTCCTAAAATTACGCAACAAGGACTTAGCGAGTATCAGTGATATATCAGAGGAGATTCAGTTGGTTTTTCAAGACCCTTTTTCTTCGCTTAATCCTAAACATAAAATAGGGAAGGCTATAAGCGAAGTACTGCAAACTATTGATAAGAAAGCCCTTAAATCTGCCGTTAAAGAAAAAGTAATATCTTTGTTGCAAGAAGTAGGTCTAACAGCTTCTGATTTTGCTAAATATCCTCACGAGTTTTCTGGTGGCCAAAGACAAAGAATTTGCATAGCCAAGACTCTTGCCAAAAATCCCAAAATTATAGTATTAGACGAGGCAGTAAGTGCTC
>JBDNFQ010000387.1:0-2395 GCA_041689715.1 Bacteroidia bacterium | reverse complement strand
TTTATACTTTCAATTTGAATTTGTGTAAGATACTGTCTGTGACTGTTTCTTACTTTGTATCCTTTTCTTCTTTTTTTCTTAAAAACGTTTACTTTATCTCCTTTAAGATGTTGAAGAACTTTTGCTTTCACAGTTGCTCCTTTAATGCTAGGTGCACCTACAGTAACTTTTCCTGCGTCATCTACCAACATTACATTATCAAAGTTAACTGATTCTCCAGCATCTGTGGCTAATCTATGAACGTACAATTTCTGGTCATTTTCTACCTTAAATTGCTTACCTGCTATATCTACTATTGCGTACATCGTATTTTTAAGAACTGCAAAGGTAAAACTAATTTACAAATACACATATAGTATGTTTCTTTTTTCGCTAAAATATCTTAACAATTATTTATGCAATGTTAACAACAGATTATTCTTTTCATTACTTTTGCACTCACTTTTAAAATAATGGATTTATTAAAGCATATAGAATCAAGCCAAATAAGAACAGACTTACCTGAGTTTTCAGCAGGAGATAATATATCTGTTCATTACAAGATTAGAGAGGGTGAAAAAGAAAGAATTCAAGTTTTTCAAGGTACAGTACTTCAAAGAAGAAATACTAGCTTGGATGCTACTTTCACCGTTAGAAAAATAAGCAGCGGTATAGGTGTAGAGAGAATATTCCCTACTCACTCTCCTAACATAGACAAGATTGAAGTTAACAGAAGAGGTAAAGTTAGAAGAGCACGTATCTTCTATCTTAGAGGTCTATCTGGTAAAAGTGCCCGTATCAAAGAAAAAAGATAAGCACTACACAAAACTTAACAGAAAGCCCGTCTTGGTAATACCACGATGGGCTTTTTTATTTGCATTATAATACACACAAATAAAAAATGGAAATTTCAGCCAAGTATAATCCTGAAGGACTAGAGCAAAAATGGTACGACCAATGGATGGCTCATAAGCTTTTTTCATCTACGCCAGATGATAGGCCTAGCTATACCATAGTAATACCTCCACCCAATGTAACAGGCATATTACACATGGGGCACATGTTGAATAATTCTATTCAGGATATTTTGGTGCGTAGAGCAAGAATGCTTGGTTTTAATGCCTGCTGGATACCGGGTACAGATCACGCTTCTATTGCTACAGAAACTAAAGTAGTCCATCTACTAAAAGAACAAGGTATTAGTAAAGAGAACATCTCTCGCGATGAGTTTTTAGAGCACGCTTTTGATTGGAAAGAGAAATATGGGGGCATTATTCTAGAACAACTTAAAAGGCTTGGATGCAGCTGTGACTGGGAGCGTACTCGATTTACTATGGAACCTGAGCTTTCTGAGGCAGTAATAGATTCTTTTATAGACCTACATAAGCGAGGCTATATATATCATGGTACTCGCATGATTAATTGGGACCCCGTGGGTAAAACTGCACTGAGTGACGAAGAAGTAAATCACGAAGAACAGAACGCAAAATTATACTACGTAAAGTACCAAATAGAGAATAGTGAAGAGTCTATAGAGATAGCCACTACAAGACCTGAAACCATAATGGGTGACACTGCTGTATGTGTACATCCTGATGATGAAAGGTATAAGCACTTGGTAGGTAAAAACTGTATAGTGCCGCTAGTAAATAGAGCAGTACCGATAATCGCAGACGATTATATAGACTTAGAATTTGGCACAGGTTGCTTAAAAGTGACACCTGCACACGATATAAATGACCATGAAATAGGCAAACGACATAATTTGGCAACTATTGATGTGTTTAATGATGATGCTACAATAAGTGAGGCCGCAGGAGTATTTATAGGTGAAGACAGATTCAAGGCTAGAAAGCTTGTAGTGGCCAAATTAGAAGAACTTGGAGTACTTACTAAAACTGAAGATATCGTAAATAAGGTTGGCAAAAGTGAACGTAGCAAGGCCGTGATAGAGCCCAGACTCTCTGCACAGTGGTTTGTAGATATGCAGAAGTTCATGGCTGATTATCCTGAAGTACTAAGTGACGTAATGGATGATAAAATAGAGTTTCATCCGCCTAAGTTCAAAAACACATACAACCACTGGCTTTCTAATATAAAGGACTGGTGTATCTCTCGTCAACTTTGGTGGGGACATCGCATACCAGCGTGGTATTCTCCTATTGGTGAAATAGCTATAGCCAAAACAGCATCTGAAGCCTTAGCACAATTTGCAGATAAATCACTTACTGAGTCAGATCTCAGACAAGATGATGACGTATTAGACACTTGGTTTAGTAGCTGGTTATGGCCTATCAGTGTTTTTAATGGCTTTCAACCTGAAGGCAAGAAGGACTTAGACTACTACTACCCTACTTCTGACCTAGTAACAGCTCCCGATATTATTTTCTTTTGGGTAGCTCGTATGATAATGGCT
>JBDNFQ010000386.1:0-1314 GCA_041689715.1 Bacteroidia bacterium | reverse complement strand
GTCTATTTCTACTATCTACGCAACTTTGAATTAGTTCATTGATATAGTTATATAGTATTATTAGGTGAGTGGGTAAGTTTATTCTCATATCGTGTTTCCAAAAATATGCTTTTCTTACAATAAATCCAAAGGACTTTTAATAGTCTTATTGCTGATATTAATCACGCGAGTATAAATCTCTGTAGTTTTACTGCTTGTATGACCTAGTGCAGTCTGTATATATCTTAGGTTTACACCAGCTTGAAGGAGATGTGTGGCAAAAGAGTGCCTCAGTGTATGCGGTGTGCTCCAAGGGTTTGAGTTGGTAGCCTTTACTGCTTTTCTAAAAATAGCTTGTATGCTAGTAGTGGAATATTGCTCACCTAGCTGGCCTTCAAATAGCCAGTAAGATGGTTTGTGTTTTTTGTAATATTGTCTAAGTACAATAATTAAAGATGGACTTAGTACGGTGTGCCTATCTTTCTTGCCTTTGCTATCTTTAATAAAGATATATCCATCATCTGAGTGAATATCACATACTCGCAGTCGTGTAAGCTCGCCTATCCGCAAACCCGCACTATATATAGTGTATAGTATAGCTTTGTGTTTTATATTTTGTGGTGAGTTTATGATAGCTTTTACTTCTTCTTTGCTCAGCACATTGGGTAAGTCTTGGCTTTTCTTAGGTCTGGTTATGTTGTAGTATTCTCGCTGTTTACCTAGTGTGTGCTCGTAGTAGCTTTTTATGGCATTGATGATACTATTTTGGCTTTGCTCAGATATTTTGTATTTAGTCACTAGAGTGTATACGTATCCCTCTATCTGATCTTTAGTAAGTATAGCCAGATCAGCACTTTCGAAATAGGAAAAAAACTGTTTTAAGTTACTTTGATATATAGCTACCGTCTTAGGGCTGAGTCCCTTTAGTACTAGTTTTTGGTGATTTTTATCTAACTCAATCAAGCTTTTTTCAGATAATGTAAAAGTGGGTATGGTAGGTTGAGCATCCATTTCTTTTATTTGCAGTTTACCCGCAAATAGTCTTCTTATTTTAGCTTTGTTTTCTTCTGTATTGACTATGAAGCAGTTTACCTTTCTGGTTTGAAGACGAAAAGAAATGTAGTGTGCTTAATTGAGACTTATTTTTTTCTGCATAGCCGTAGCTATGGATAACAAAATAGCCAAAAAGTAAGTGCAATAGATGAATTTGTAGTCCAAAGTAGAACGGTGAACTACTTCAACCTTCCATAGCTTTTGGGTAGGGTGGTAGAATGAGGTATTGAGCTGCTTGAAAGATTCTCTTTCAGTTTTAAGCTCATACGGTATATGTATTTT